>JBDNFZ010000385.1:0-9924 GCA_041689555.1 Opitutaceae bacterium
CCGCGAAGGCGAACGGGGCCGCGAGCACGAGGAGCGCAACCGGTGTAGTGAGACGGAAGACGACGGCGACGAAACGCGCCGGGAGGGAACGAGCGGAGGGGGTCATACGGACGAGACGAACGGGGCGCGCGAAACCCCTAGGGCACGGGCGAAAATTTATCTGCGGCGCGGTTTGGGGCCGATGACCCGGAGAGAAACCTACGGCGCGCGCCGCAGGACGATCTCGTCGCCCGTGCGCTCGGCCCGAAGGCCGAAGCTCTGCTCGACGAGGCGGACGAAGGCCTCGGGTTGATCGAGATAGACGCTGCCGCCGAGGCGCAGCCTGGCGAGCGCGGGGTCGCCGAACACGATTCGCGGATGAGCGGCCGAGGTGGCGCGGCGGTTAAATTCGGCGACGATCTCGGCAAGCGGGGCATTGGAGAGATCGCGAAGCCGGGGCTGCCATGAGAGAAGCTGCGCGATCTCGGCAGAGGATTGCGGGGCGATCTGCGCCGAAGCGACGGCGGTCGCCAGCGGCTGCGTGGCGCGGAAACCCGCGTCGAGCAGCACGGCCTGCGGGGCGAATTCGGCGGGGGCGTTGGCCGGGGAGACGAGCGGGCCGAACCGCACCCGGCCTTCGGTGACGAGCACCTCGACGGAAGACGCGTCGAGGCGGACGTTGAAGGCGGTGCCGACGGCGCGGGCGGCCATGCCACCGGCGGAGACGACGAAGGGACGCGCGGGATTTTTCGCGACGGCGAAGTGCGCCTCGCCGCGCACGAGACGCACGCGGCGCTCGTTCGCGGAAAACTCCACGACGAGCCGCGTGTCGCGGTTGAGGGTGACGACGGAGCCGTCGGCGAGCGTGGCACGCTCGGTGGCGGCCGCGGTGGCGAAGGATTGCGACGCAGGATCGCCGACTGCGGGCGGACGGAAATAGACGAAGGCGACCGCGATCGCGGCGGCGGCGGCGAGGCTGGTCGCGATCGCGAGACGCGGCAACCAGCGGCGCCGAGGGCGGCGGGGGGTGAAAAAATCCGCGTCGGGCTCCGGCGGCGCGTCGGGGGCGAGCGCGCGCAGGCCGTCGAAGGCGTTCATCGCGGCTTCCAACTGCGCGACGGCGGCGGCGTGACGCGGGTCGCGTCGCAGCCAGAGCGCAAAGTCGGCGCATTCGGCCGGGCCGAAGCCGCGATCGCGGCGGGCGAGCCAGGCGCCGGCGGCGCGCATGATGGGCGCGGGCGCGTCGAAGGCGGGTGGGCGCGGGGCGGGGTTCATGGGAGACCGCGTTCGCGGAGGAAGGCGGCGCAGCGGCGCATGGCCTTGTCGATGTGAGCTTCGACGGTGCGCGCGGAAATGCCGAGGCGCGCGGCGATCTCGCGGTGCGTAAGCCCGTAGAGCTTGCGCAGGGTGAACACTTGGCGGCAGCGGGTCGGGAGGGCTTCCATGGCTTGGCGGAGGAGATCGAGTTCTTGGGCGCGGCCGACGCTCTCGGCCACACCGGCGGACTGATCCAAGACGGACAAACGGGTCGTTTCCCCTATCGGCTCGAACGGAATGCAGCGCTCGCGGCGGAAAAGATCGAGGGCGGCGTTGCGGGCCGTGGCGAAGAGGTAGTTGCGGGCGTTGCGGACGGAACCGGCGGCGTGCGCGCGCAGGAGGCGGGCGTAGGACTCCTGGACGACATCGTCGACGTCGGACAAGAGCGGGAACTTGCCGCGCAGCCACGCGCGGAGCATCGGCTCGTGAGGAAGGACTTCCTCGGAGAACCATCGGGTGGTCGCGACGTCGGACCAGCGGGCGGGGTCTGTTTGGAGCGGGGGCAAAGGTAAAACCGACGACGCAAACGAGGGGAGGATCGCGCGCGGATCAAGCGCGAAGTCGGATTTCGGGGAAGGACGGGGGTGCGATACGCCGCCGGACCAACGCGCCGCCCAACGCCCGCGCCCCTTGCCAATCCGGCCGATCCGCGCCCCATTGTCGCTCTCCACGTCATGTCCGCCGATCTCACCGAACTCTACCAACAGGTCATCCTCGACCACAACCGCCGCCCCCGGAACCGCGGCAAACTCCCGACCGCCAACCGCGTCGCCCACGGCAACAACCCGTCCTGCGGCGACGAGTGCAACGTCTACCTCCAGCTCGACGGCGACCGCATCACCGCCCTCTCTTTCGACGGCTCCGGCTGCGCCATCTCCCAAGCCAGCGCTTCGCTCATGACCACCCAGATCAAGGGCAAGACCGCCGCCGAAACTCAAAAACTCTTCGACGAGTTCCACCATATCGTCACCACAGGCGAAGCCCCCGCCGAGATCAGCGACCTCGCCGCCTTCGCCGGCGTCCACACCTTTCCCGCGCGTATCAAGTGCGCCACCCTCGGCTGGCACGCCGCGCTCAACGCCATCAAGGGCGACCCCGTCGAGGCCACCACCGAAACCCACAAAGACTGATCCACCCTCGTCCTCCCAACCGTTCCCGTCCTCCCAACCGTTCTCATTCTCGTAATCGTTCTCGTTCTCAAATCGCTCCCTTTGCGCCCGTAGCTAATCCGAAAGCGCGAAAAAGATTAAGATTACGAGAACGAGAAAGATTTTCTCTTCCATGCCTGACCTCTCCTCCACCCGCGCCGATTTTCCGATCCTGCACCAGCAGGTCAACGGCAAGCCCCTCGTCTATCTCGATAACGGCGCCACCTCCCAGAAACCCCGCGCCGTCATCGACGCCCTCGTCCGCTACTATGAGCGCGACAACTCCAACGTCCACCGCGGCCTCCACGCGCTCTCCATGCGCGCGACCGAAGCCTACGAAGGCGCCCGCGCCCGCGTCGCGAAGTTCATCCACGCCGCCGATCCCGCCGAAATCATTTTCACGCGCGGCACCACCGAGAGCATCAACCTCGTCGCCCACCGTTGGGCCGAAGCCCACCTCAAGCCCGGCGACGTCATCCTCGCCACCGAGATGGAACACCACTCCAACCTCGTCCCTTGGCAGCAAGCCGCCAAGACCGCCGGCGCCACGCTCAAATTCGTCCCGGTCATCGGCGCCGACGGCGAGGGAGGCCTCGACCTCACCGCGCTCGATACCCTCCTCACCCCCGCCGTGAAGCTCTTCGCCTTCACGCACATTTCCAACACCCTCGGCACCCTCAACGACGCCGCCGACCTCTGCCGCCGCGCCCGCGCCGTCGGTGCCGTCACGGTGATCGACGCCGCCCAATCCATCGGCCACGCGCCCATCGATGTGCGGGCGATCGGCTGCGATTTCCTCGCCTTCTCCGGCCACAAGATGTGCGGCCCCACCGGCATCGGCGTCCTTTACGGCCGTCGCGCGCTCCTCGACAAACTCGCCCCCGACGAGACCGGCGGCGGCATGGTCGTCACCGTCACCTACGAAGCCGCGAATTGGAAACCTTCGCCCGAGCGCCACGAAGCCGGCACGCCCAACGTCGCCGACGCCATCGCCCTCGGCACCGCCTGCGACTACATCGATTCCGTCGGCCGCGAAGCCATCGCCACGCACGACCATCACCTCGCGCAGGTCGCGATGGAGAAGCTCTCCGCGATCCCCGGCATCCGCATCCTCGGCCCGCGCCTCGGCCAACCCCGCGCCGGCCTCGTGAGCTTCGCCTTACCCGAAGTCCACGCGCACGACATCGTGACCTTCGCCGACGAAGACGGCCTCGCGTTGCGCGGCGGCCACCACTGCAACCAGCCGCTGATGCGCAAGCTCGGCCTCACGAGCACGACCCGCGCGAGTTTCTACCTCTATAACACCGAGGAAGAAATCGACGTCCTCGTCACCAGCCTCCGCCGCATCCAGAAATTCTTCGCCGGCTGACCCGGCGCATCTCCTCCGCCTGTAGGAGCGGGCTCGCTCGCGATTCCGAGCGATCCGTCCGCTCCGATCGCGTTCGTCACAACCCGCCCCCGCCCGCACCCCCGTTCCCCATCCGTCGCTTCGCCGCGATCGCCCGCAGCTCTTTGACCGTAAGCAAATCCTTTTCCCTTCCCACCGCTTCCTTGGCACAGATGAGATCCTCGAGCGAAATCACCGGCACCGCTCGTCCAAAGATCGTCGCAGTCACCGCCCGTTCGCGCAGGCGGCTAAAGTCGCCCAAACCCGGCACCGACGTTAGAATGTCGACCGTGCCGCCATCGGTTTCCAAATAGAGATCTCGCAACTCCTGGCCGGGAATCGGATGGTCGAGAAACGACAAACGGCGGTGGGTTTGCCGATGCACGGGTCTCAGATCGGTCAAGGCCGACCGGATTTTTTCCACATTCTCGGGCGACAAGACCGCGCAGACATCCACATCGTTGGTAATATAGGCGGAACCGTGGATGACCGCAGCGTAGCCGCCGATGACTACAAACTCCACGCCCGCATCAGCGAGTCGCTGGAGCAGGAGGTGGGGTTTGTGCATAGAAGGCGGTGCCCGCGCGTCTAAATTCCTGAACCACCTCCAACGCGGCGTCATGTTGCATCAGCCGGTCCTCGGGGCTCAGCCGCAAGTTACAATCCACCAAACTGAGATCATGTCCCGCCCGTTCCGCTTCTGCAATCGCTGCTTCGTCCACGCTCATGCCCGCCAAGCTGCCCTCCTCGCCGCCACCCGCAAAGGAAATTTTCCCTTTCACCTCTCCCGCCTCTTCCCGCTCGCCTCCCCGCCCGCTTTCGCCCCTCGTTGTTCCCTTATGAAACTCCGTCTGTTCCTTATAACCCTCGCCGCCCTTACCCTCGGTTCGCTCGCGCGCGCCGACGAGGGGATGTGGCTCTACTCCGCCCCGCCCCGCGCCCAGATCAAAGCCAAATACGGCTTCGATCTCACCGACGCCTGGCTCGACCGCGTTCGCCTCGCCTCCGTGCGCTTCAACAGCGGCGGCTCCGCCTCCTTCGTCTCCGCCGACGGCCTCGTCCTCACCAACCACCACGTCGCCTCCGACTCCCTCCAGAAGATGGGCTCCAAGGAGCGAAATCTCCTCCGCGACGGTTTCTACGCCGCGGCCGCCGCCGACGAAATCAAGGCCAACGATCTCGAGGTCAATATCCTCCAGTCCATCGAAGACGTCACCGCCCGCATCAACGCCGCCGTCCCCGCCACCCTTACCGGCGGCGACGCCGCGCTCGCCCGCCGCAAAATCATCGCCGAGGTCGAAAAGGAATCGAAGGACAAAACCGGCCTCCGCAGCGATGTCGTCACGCTCTACCAGGGCGGCGCCTATCATCTCTACCGTTTCAAACGCTACACCGATATCCGCCTCGTCTTCGCCCCCGAGTCCCAAATCGCCTTCTATGGCGGCGACCCCGACAACTTCGAGTTCCCCCGCTACTGCCTCGATGTCTGTTTTTTCCGCGTCTACGAAAACGGCGAGCCCATCAAGTCCGCCAACTTCCTAAAATGGTCCGCCAAGGGCGCCGCCGACGGCGAACTCACCTTCGTCTCCGGCCACCCCGGCCGCACCAGCCGCCTCCTCACCACCCCCGAGTTCGCCTTCCTCCGCGACAACCAGTTCCCCTACACCCTCGGCCTGCTCAAGCGTATCGAGGTCCTCCTCTCCTCTTGGAGCGGCCGTAGCCAGGAAAATGCCCGCCGCGCCAAGGACGAACTCTTCGGCTTCCAAAATTCCCGCAAGGTCCGCGACGGCGGTCTCGCCGCCCTCCAGGACCCCGCCTTCTTCGGCGCGAAGGTCGCCGCCGAAAAAGCCTTTAAACAAAAGCTCGCCGATATGCCCGCCGGCGCCGACGCCCTCGCCGCCTACGACCGCATCTCCGAGGCCCAAAAGGTCATCGCCGCCGTCGCCACCCGCCAGCGTTTCCTCGAGGCCGGCTCCGGCTTCAACGCCAACTCCTTCGGCCTCGCCCGCAACCTCCTCCGCGCCGGCGACGAGCGCCCCAAGCCCAACGGCGAACGCCTCCCCGAGTTCTCCGACGCCCGCCGCGAATCCTTCGAGCTCGCCCTCTTCTCCGACAAGCCGATCTACGCCGACCTCGAGATTCTCACCCTCGCCGATTCGCTTACGGCCTTCACCGCCGCCCTCGGGGCCGACGACCCGCTCGTCCTCGCCGTCCTCGCCGGCAAGTCCCCCCGCGCCCGCGCCGCCGAGCTCGTCAACGGCACGCAGGTCCGCGATGTCGCCTTCCGCAAGGAACTTTACGAGGGCGGAGCCGCCGCCGTCGCCGCCGCCAAAGACCCGCTGATCGAGGTCGTCCGCGCCATCGACCCCGAGGCCCGCGCCGCCCGCAAAATCGCCGAGGCCCAGAACGAGATCAAGCAGCAGGCCCAGGCCGTCATCGGCAAGGCCCGCTTCGCCCTCGACGGCGCGAGCAACTACCCCGACGCCACCTTCACCCTCCGCCTCAGCTACGGCCTCGTCGCCGGCTACGAGGAGAACGGCCAAAAGGTTCCCGCCACCACCGACTTCGCCGGCCTCTACGCCCGCAACGCCGAGCAGGGCAACCGCGAGCCCTTCAACCTCCCGCCCCGTTGGGTCGCCAAGAAATCCGCCCTCGATCTCACCGTGCCCTTCAACTTCGTCAGCACCCACGACATCATCGGCGGCAACTCCGGCAGCCCCGTCGTGAACAAGGCCGGCGAATTTGTCGGCATCATCTTCGACGGCAACATCCATTCGCTCGTGAGCGACTTCGGCTACGAAGACCGCCAGTCCCGCGCCCTCAGCGTCCACAGCGCCGGCATCCTCGAAGCCCTCGAGAAAGTCTACGAAGTCTCCGCCCTCGTGAGCGAGCTGACGAACGGCCGCCGCTGAGCCGCGCCCCGGGCGCGCCGCCCGGTTTTTCTCCCCCATCCTCCCGGGCCGGTCTCAACGACCGGCCCTTTTTGCGCCCTTCCGATCCCATCCGTCCCGTCGGCGCGCGGTTCTCCTTTTTTTGTTAAAGTTGCGACCCGACCGGCCGATAAACCGGTAAGACTTTTTGTCGCCCAACCGTTTCACCGTCCTTCCTCCCGGACTCCACCGCTCCTCCAACTTATGTCCTCCTCCGGATCCCGCCGCACCTCCTTCGGTCTCACCGCCAAGTTGATCATCGCCTTCCTCGTGGTCGGCTCCGTGCCGCTCTTCATCCAAGCCGTGCTGTCCTTCCGCGCGGTGGACCGCCTCAGCGCCGAAGTCGCCGACTCGTTTCGCGCCGCCAGCCACGCGACGATCGACACCATCGATCGCAATCTCTTCGAGCGCTACGGCGACGTGCAGGCCTTCGGTCTCAACCACAGCGTCACCCTCGCCGCCGATTGGTATAAGGTCGGCGCGGCCACCAGCCCGATCGTCGCCGCGATGAACGGCTACGTGCGGCTCTACGGCCTTTACCCGCTCATGTTCGCCGTCGACCTCGAGGGCCGCGTCATCGCCGCCAACGACCTCGACGCCGCCGGCAAACCCGTCGACACCGCCTTCCTCTACGAAAAAAATTTCAAGGACTCCGCGTGGTTCAAGGAAACCGTCGCCGGCACCTTCCTTAAAAGCTCCCTCCTCGACGGCACCCATGTGGCCGAACTGCAGTTCGACGCCGATGTCGCCAAGGCCACCGGCTCCGACGGCCTGAGCCTCGGATTCTCCGCCCCGTTCCGCGACGCCTCCGGCAAAATCATCGGCGTCTGGACCAATCGCGCGTCTTTCTCCGTGGTCGAGGAAATCGTCCAATCTGCCTACACCGACTTAAAGCGCCGCGGCATGGCCTCGACCGAGTTGACGCTGCTGGATCGTTCCGGCCGGGTCATCATGGACTACGACCCCGGCCGCACCGGCTCGACGACGGTCACCCACGACCCCGCCGTAGTGCTTAAACTCAATCTTGCCGAAGCCGGCGTGCTCGCCGCTCAAAATGCCATCAAGGGCCAATCCGGCGTCGTCACCTTCCGCCACGCCCGCGAAGAGATCGAACAGGTCGTCGGCTACGCCCCTTCGCAAGGAGCTCTCGGTTATCCCGGCCTCAAGTGGTCGATGCTCACCCGCGTGCCGGTCGCGGAAGCGGAAGCCACGATGCGGACGGCGCAGGCCCAGGCCTACTGGACCATCGGCCTCAGCATGCTCGCCCTCGCCGGCGTCTCATGGTGGCTCGCTTGGTCCCTCAGTATGCCGATCTTCGCCGCGCTCGAATCCATCCGCGAGGGCGGAGAGTCCGTCGCCGCCACGACCACGCAAATCTCCGGCGCCAGCAACACCCTCGCCGAGGGCGCCACCGAGCAGGCCGCTTCCCTCGAGGAGACCGCCGCCTCCATCGAGGAGATGTCGAGCATGACCAAGCGCAACGCCGACCACGCCCAACACGCGAAAGCCGCCGCCGTCCAAGCCCGCGCCTCCGCCGACGCCGGCGCCGGCCGCATGGCCGCGATGCAGACCGCGATGACCGAGATCAAGACCGCCTCGCAGGACATCACCAAGATCCTCAAGACCATCGACGAAATCGCCTTTCAGACCAACATCCTCGCCCTCAACGCCGCCGTCGAGGCCGCCCGCGCCGGCGAGGCCGGCATGGGCTTCGCCGTCGTCGCCGAGGAGGTCCGCAGCCTCGCCCAGCGCTGCGCCGCCGCCGCCCGCGAGACCGCCACCAAGATCGACGAATCCGTCGCCAAGAGCCAGCAGGGCGTCGCCATCAGCGACGACGTCGCGAAGCACTTCGCCTCCATTCAGGAGCAGATCCGCACCCTCGACAATCTCGTCAACGAGATCGCCACCGCCTCGACCGAGCAGAGCGAAGGTATTGCCCAAGTGAACATCGCCGTCTCCGAGGTCGACAAGGTCACCCAGTCCAACGCCGCCGTCGCCGAGGAAAGCGCCGCCGCCGTCGTCGAGCTCAAACGCGATGCCGAAGCCCTTACCGAGACCGTCGGCCAGCTCCTTCGCGTCATCGGCGGTCGCCGCGCGAACGACTCCGCCGGCCGCGGCGGCACCCCGAAACTCGGCGGCAAACGCGCCATCGACCGCAGCGCGTCCGACCGTCCGGCTCACCGCGCATCCGCCTCACCGGTCGCACGGATCGCACCGTCGGCGCGAGCCAAGGCGCCGGCGTCGCCCCGCACTGCCCCGGCGACACCCGCGGCCGGCCGCGCGCCCGCCGCCGCGCATCACGACGACGACAACTTCTTCAAGTAATCGGCCGCTCTCTCGCCCCGACCCTTTGCAAGGCGGACCTCACCGGTCCGCCTTTTTTACGCCCAGCCCGCGACACTCGCCAGCCAGCCTCCGATCCCGCACGCCACGATCACCCAACCCAGCCCGGCCTTGCCCCATTGCAATGCCGCGAACGCCACCAACCCCGTCGCGATCACAAAACCATCCGCCCCGCCGCCCCATCCCTCCGGCCACACCGCGTGCCAGGCGAACCACACCGTGAGATTCAAGATCACGCCCACCACCGCCGCCGTCACCGCCGCCAGCGCCGCGCTCAACCGCACGTTGCCCCGCAACCGCTCCACATAGGGCGCGCCGACGAGGATAAGCAGATACGTCGGCACAAACGTCACCCACGTCGTCATCACCGCGCCCAACGTCGCCGCGCCGAGCGGCGTCAGCCCGCCCGGCTGCGCCCAACCCGCGAGGAAGCCCACGTATTGCAGCACCAGAATCAACGGCCCCGGCGTCGTCTCCGCCAACGCCAACCCGTGCAACATCTGCGGCGGCGTCACCCACCCGTAGTTCTCCACCGCCTCCTGCGCCACGTAGGGCAGCACCGCGTAAGCCCCGCCAAACGTCACCACCGCCGCCTTGCTGAAAAACCACCCGAGCTGCGCGTAGAGTCCGTCCCACCCCTGCACAAACCCCGCCGCCACCACCGGCGCGAACCACAGCGCCAAGCCGATCCCCGCCACCCGCAGCGTCCGCCGCCAGCTCGTCCCCGCCCCGCCGTCCGCTTCCACCTCCGCCCCCGCCTTCACCCCCAACATCCCCGGCCAAATCTTCCCGCCGAAAAATCCCACCGCCAGCGCCCCCA
>JBDNFZ010000386.1:0-12761 GCA_041689555.1 Opitutaceae bacterium
GCGACGATTCCGACCGCCACCACCGCCACCGGCACCGCCTCGCTTCCCCCCGCCCAAAATAACGACCGCACCTTTCGTTGGACGATCAGCGGCGCCGGCGGCCGGATCACCGCCGGCGCGGTCACCAATCAGGTGACTTTCATCCCCGGCGACTCCGGCGTGAAGGAACTCACCTGCGTCGTCACCTTCACCGCCCTGCGCGTCGCCGTCACCCTCCGCTCATTCGTGGTCGTGCAGGGCATCGGCCCGACCGTGGCGCTCACGGTCAACGGCGGCTTCGGCGGCGGCACTTACCCGGGCGGCACCCGCGTCGATATTTTCGCCGCCATCCCGGCGACCGGACAGGTCTTCGACCGTTGGATCGGCGACACCGCCGTGCTCGGCACCGGACTGCTCGCGCCGTTCAACGCCCGCGCGCCCATCACCATCCCCGCCACCGCCGTCACCCTGACCGCGACCTATAAATCCGCGCCTGCCTGGACGCCCACCACGATCGCCGCCTTCAACCCGCAATCGTTCACCCCGCAAGGCGCCACCGCCCCGACCATCGTCAGCACGGCCCTCGCCTACTACATCCCGCCCGGGGCGACCGCGATCGTCTTCCTCGTCCACGATACGGGAGGCACCGCCGCCGACTGGTTTACCGCCCCCGAATCCGCGCTCCTCCTGCGCGATTTGGCGGCCGCCGGCTACGGCGTCGCCGCCCTCAGCAGCGTCAACCGCACCGCCCGCACCTGGAACGCCCAAGCCACGCTCGCCGCTAATCCCGATGCCCTTAATCTGGTCGCCGCGCTCAACCGGTTCGCCGCCGACTCGCTCCTTCCCTCCACCCGTCCCGTTTTCTTCCTCGGCTTCGCCGACGGTGCCGACGTCGCCGTTCGGTTCGCGGCGCTGCTCGCAAACGCCACCCCCGCCCGGCCTGTCCGCGGCACCGTCCTTTACTGCGCCGGCGGCAACGAAACGGCGGCCGTGGTCGGCCGGATCCCCGCTCTCTACGTGCTGGCCGACAACGACAGTATGATCGGCGTCAACGGCGCCAACGCCGCCCGTACCAACAGCCTGCTCCTTGCCGGCCGCGGTCTCGCCACCGCCGTCATCAACAATCTCGCCGCGCCCGTGCACTCCGGCCGTTTCCGCGCCCTTGGCGTCACCAATCCCGCCTTCACCACCACCGACGCCACCGCCGTTTGGACCGCCGTGAAGACCGCCGGCCTGATCGACAGCAACAACTACGTGAAGTCCCTGCCGACCGAGACCGCGCTCTCCGCCGTGATCCCCGCCGCCTACCAATCGCGCCGGTCCGATATCGCCGCCCAACTCCAGGTAGCCTACGCCGAACAAGCCTTCTTCAGCGACGCCAACGCCCGCGTGCTCGGCTGGATAGCGGCCCGCGTCGCCGAGACCCCCGCCCCTGCCGCCGGCCGGTTGATCAACCTCTCGACGCGCCTCGTCCTCGCCGCGGCCACCGATACGCTCACCTTCGGATTCACCCTTTCCGGAAACCAGCCGGCCAGAATTCTCGTGCGTGGCGTCGGCCCGCGTCTCGCTCTCCCGCCCTTCAACCTTCCCGGCGTGATCGCCGCGCCTCGGCTGGTCATCAGCCCCTCCGACCAGAAAACCATCATCGCGACCAACGAGGGCTGGGATCGCGCGCCCAACGTCGCGGCGGACATCATCGCCGCCGGTGATTCCGTGGGGGCCTTCGCGATCAATCGCGGCTCAAACGACACCGCCGTCCTCCTCACCCTCAATCCCGGCGGTTACACCGCGACCTTCAGCGGCGTCAACGGCGTCACCGGCGAGATGATCGCCGAAGTCTATGACGTGAGCAAAAACGCCACCCGCCTCACCAACCTCGCGACGCTCGCCCGCCTGAGCAATCCCGGCGACCTCGTCACCGCCGGTATCTCGATCGAGGGCACCCAACCCCGCACGCTCATCGTGCGCGGCGTCGGTCCCCGGCTCATCGACCTCGGCGTCGGCGGCACCCTGCCCGACCCGACCCTCACGATCCTCGCCGCCGTCACCAACCGAAACGTCGCCGCCAACAACAACTGGAGCACCGGCGGCAGCCAGGCCACCCTCGCCGCCGCCTTCACTCCCGCGGGCGCCTTCGACCTGCGGACCGGCAGCGCCGATGCCGCGCTGATCCATCCCTTCACCGCCGGCGGATTCAACATCCAAGCCGGCGCCGCCGCCGTGCCCGCCAACCAAGCCAATCCGCCCTCTCCCGTCGGCACCCTGCTGATCGAGGTCTACGAGTCGCCCTGACCCGGGAGGTTGCCGGTGAGAGTCCAGAGCCGAGAGTCGAGAGCTGAGCGAACAATCCTCAGAAGCCCGGCAGACCCACCGCAGTTGGATTCACCGTTTGGTTTTGCTCTCAGCTCTCGACTCTCAGCTCTCAAGTGCATTTCTCCTCCTGAACACCCTCTACGGCCGCACCACGACTTGGGTGCGCCGATCCTTGCGGAAGTTGGTCGCGGCAAACGCGGCGAGATCCGTGATCGTCACCGCATCGATCTTCGCATCGTAGTCCTTCCAGGCGTTGATCGGCTGGCCTTGCAGCGCGTTCAGGGTGGCCTGTAACGCCCGCGAAGAGTTCGTCTGCATCGCCGCCCGCTGGCCGGCCTTCAAGCGCGACTGACACCGGCGCAACTCCGCCGCCTCCACCGCTCCGGCCTGCACGCGCGCGATCTCCGCATCGATCTCCGCCAGCACCTCGACTTCCTTGCCCGGCTGGGTGCCCGCGAAAAAATAAAACATGCCGACGTCCAAGCCTTGCACCCGCCCCGAGCGCACAAAATACGCGAGGCCCTTCTCCTCGCGCACGCGCTCGAACAGCCGCGATGCCATGCCGCTGAAAAGCTCGTCCGCCACCTCCGCCACGTAGGCGTCGGGCGCATGGACCCGCGGACCCCGGAACGCCTGCAAGACCACCGCCTGCTCGCGCGGTTGTTTCTCGATGAAATCTCCGACTGTCGCCGGCAGCCGCACACCCGCCGCACCGAGGACGGCCGGAACCGGCGCCTTGCCTTTGGGAATTTTGCTCAGGAAGGCCTTGAGCCGCGGCAGCAGTCGCTTCGGCTCGAAGTCGCCCGCGACCGCGAGCACGACGTTGCCGCCGACGAAGAGCGCGCGATGCAACGCCCGGAGCGCCGTCGGCGTGAGCGCCTTCACGCCCGCCTCGTCGCCGTTGGCATCGAGCGCCAGCGGGTGGGTGCCGAAAAATTTCTTCCGCGTGAGTTTCCGCGCCAGCGTGACGACATCGTCGTGATCCTCGGCGAGGGCGGCGAGCTGGGCTTCCCGCTCGTGCTTGAAGGTCGCGGCCTTGAAGGCCGGCGCGAGCACCGCCGCCTCGATGACCGCCAGCGCCCGATCAAAATCCGGAGGCAACACCTCGGCGGCGAGGCCGAGGCTGTTGTTCCCCGCCAGCGGATGAAACGAACCGCCCACCTCCTCGATAAACTGCGCCACTTGCGCGGCGCTGCGTTTGCCCGCGTCCTTCGTCAACATCGTCGCGAGCAAGGTCGTCGCCCCGCGTTGGTCGGGGTGCTCGAAAAGCGGTCCGCCCGTCACCGCCAGCCGCAGATGGAGGTTGGGCAACCGGCGGTCGGGCTGGAGCAGCAAGCGCGCGCCGTTGGGCAGCACCAGTTCGGAGAAATCGGGGCGCTCCACATGGGCGGCCGCCGCGACCGCCGGCCCGGTCGTCTTCTCGACGGGATTGAGCGAGATCGAGGTGCGGCGGGCCGGTAGGAGATAGGCCTTGAGCACCCGTTTCAAATCGGCCGGCGTGATCGTCTTCAACCGCTCGAAATAGGCCCGGCTGAAATCGATATCACCGACGACGACCTCGGCCGCACCGAGGCGCGACGCCTGCCCGCTCATGGTTTTGCGGGTGTTGATCTCACCGACGACGACTTGGCGGAGGGCTTTCTTGATCTGGGCCGGAGTGAAGCCCGCGACGGCACACCGGCCGAGCGAGCGCGTGATGGCGGTGATGGCGGCGTCCCGCTTCTCCGGATCCGCCGTGTAACCGATGCAAAACAGGCCGCTGCTCCCCGGGTTCCAACTCGAGGCGTCGATACTGTGCACCAACCCGGCCTTCTCGCGGATATCCTGCCAAAGCACCGAGCTGTCGCCGCCGCCGAGCACCGTCGCGAGCACGTCGAGCACGGGCGCGTCGTCATGGGTGAGCCCGGGGATCGGCCAGGAAAGCGCACCGCGCGTGAGCTCGACGGCTTCGTGGCGGTGCTCCTCCCGAGGGGCCAATTGCAACGGCTCCGCCGGCACCAGCACCGGGGCCAGACGAACCCGGGGAGCCGCGCCGAAATGTTCCTCCACCGTCGCGCGCACCGCCGCGATGTCGATGTCGCCCACGATCACCACCACGAGATTGTTGGGCACGTAGCGATCACGATAGTAGCCGGCCAGATCGTCCCGGGTCACCGCCGAGAAGACATCGCGATGCCCGATGATCGGCTGCCGGTAGGGATGTTCGCGAAACGCCGTCGAGAACAACGCGTCCCACAGCCGGCTCTCCGGATCGTCCTTGGTCATCGCGATCTCGCGCAGGATGACTTCCTTCTCCTTGACCACTTCCTCGGCCGGCAACGTCGAGTGCAGGACCGCATCCGCCAGCAGGTCGATCGCCACGGCGGTGTGCTCGCTCGGAAGGTCGATGTAGTAAACCGTCCGGTCGAAGGTCGTGTAGGCGTTAATGTAGCCGCCGTGGGCTTGGACGGAGGCCGAGATTTCGCGGCCGGCCCGGCGCGCGGTGCCCTTGAACAGCATATGCTCGAGGTAGTGCGAGAGCCCGGCGCCCAGGTGGGCGCCTTCGTGCTGGCTGCCGGTCTTGACCCACACCTGCACCGAGGCCAGCGCCGTCGAACGGTCGGGCTTGAGGATAAGCGTCAACCCGTTTGGCAAGACCGTGCGGATGACCGGCTCGCTCCAAAATTTGGCGAGCAACTGGAGATCGGAAGACAGGGAAACGCGGGATTGAGGCATGCGAGAGTGGTTGACGGGAATAAGGGAAAGCGCGGTCGGCCTGACGGCCCGTCGGCAACGGGAGACAGACGGAACCCAGCCGAAGAGCCTAGTCGGAAACGGCCGCGCGGCGTTTCCGCGGTTGGAAGGGCTTAACAAACGCCTCGTCGAAGGTATAAACGTCCGAAAAATCTTCCGGACGATCGCTCTCGGTTTTTGAGAACACGTTATATTCGATCAAGTTGAAAACAATGTCCCCGATGTCCCGGCAGCGTTTCACGCCCCAAGCGTTCAACACCGTTTTGGTGAGCGGCCCGTATTGGTCCAGCGCGTAGACCCGCATCCCCTGCAACAGCTCGGGACCCGAGACGTGTCGGGAGCGTTCGGCCTTGGTGCTCTCTTTCTTCCGTAGCTCCTTGACCGTGTGGTCCAAGCCCAAGCGCACAAATTCATACGCCTTTTTCTCAAAGCGTGCGTCTTCCTTACAGATCAACGAGACAATTTCAGCAAACTCCAAGTCTTGCATGGTTACGTCCAAAATAGGCACACCCAAAGCCCCGGTGCAATCTTCCGGTCATGCTTTGGCTAAGGTTGCACGGGTTTTCGCTATGCCGCTTATATAATCCCGAGAAAACACCCTCGCTAAACCACCCTCAAAGGTTACAAATTTGAAACCTCATGATCGCCTCAACCCAAACCAACTCGCCCATCTCCGGGGCCTCGGGTCCGGCGCCTGTCGCCGAAGCGACCGCCCGGCTGAAGGCCGCCGGCCTTCGCATCACCCAGCCGCGACTCCGGATTCTGGCCGTGCTCGTAAAGCGCGGCTTACCGGTCAGCATTGAACAGATTCACGCCGATCTCGGCATCCGCGCTTGCGATTTGGTCACTGTCTATCGGTGCGTGGCCGCGTTCGAAGAAGTCGGGATTGTCCAACGCACGTTCCTGCACAACGGCACCGGGCTTTACACCCTCAATCTGGACGCCCGCACGCGCTACCACGTGGTGGACAAAATCGGCCAGACCGTCGAGGAGCTGGACCCCGAGACTTCCGCGTTGGTTCGCGCCGCCCTCGCCGATGCCGAAGCCACCCTGCGTGCTCGGGGATACACCAACGTGAGCCATATCGCCGAATTTTTTGGCACCCCACCCGTTGTTTCTAGACTCGCCGCGAAGGTTGCCGCGGTGCCCGCAGCGCACCGCTGAAACCCGGTTCGGCCCGCTTCACGCGGGCCAAACCTGCCCGGAGGTTTTAAGCGACCGCCCCTTGGGGCTCTCGGGTTTTGCAACAGCGGTTTTTCCCGGCGTCGCACTCGCGTTGCACGCTTGCCAAGAACTACCGGCCCCGGCTGTGCTGACGCCATGCCCCGCACGATCACCCGCAGAAACGCCCTTCGCTCCCTCGCCGGCGCCGCCACCCTCGCCGCCCTTTCCCGCCCGGCGATCGCCGCCGAAAAGCCGGTTGTCGCCGGCCCTATCATGCCCGCCACCTCCACCCCCATCCGCCACTCGGTCTGCAAATGGTGTTTCAAGAACATCCCTCTCGACGAGTTTTCCAAGGCCGCGAAAGAAATGGGCCTCGAGTCCGTCGAGTTGCTCGACCCGAAAGACTGGCCGACGGTCAGGAAGTATGACCTCACCTGCGCCCTCGCCACGGGCACGACGTCGATCGGGGTCGGTTTTAACCGCCTGGAAAACCACGTGACCCAAGTCCCCTCGATGATCGAACGGATCAACGCCGTCGCCGACGCCGGCCTGCCGAGCGTCATCGTTTTCTCCGGTAACCGCGCCGACAAAACCGGCCAGACCATCACCGACGAGCAGGGCATCGAAAACTGTGCAGTCGGCCTGAAACAGATCATGGGCGTGGCCGAAAAGCGCGGGGTCAACGTCATCATGGAGCTCCTCAACTCCAAGGTGAACCACAAAGACTACATGTGCGATCGCACGCCTTGGGGCGTCGAACTCGTGAAGCGCGTGGGCTCGGAGCGTTTCAAGCTCCTCTACGACATCTACCACATGCAGATCATGGAGGGCGACGTGATCCGCACGATTCAGGAGAACCACCGCTACATCGGGCACTACCACACCGCCGGCAATCCCGGTCGCAACGAGTTCGAGCCCGGCGATCAGCAGGAGCTTTACTACCCGCCGATCATGCGCGCCATCGCGGCCACCGGCTTCAAGGGCTTCGTCGCCCAGGAATTCATTCCGAAGCGCGACGCCCTGACGTCACTGCGCGCGGCGGTGAAGCTCTGCACGGTTTGAACCGGCGGCGCGGGTAAAGGAAAACGAACCTCCCGGTCCGTGATCCCGCAATTTTCCGAAATCACGCGCCGGTGCGGCGGTTCCTTAGTCAAATCGCGCAACGCCTCGGGCATCGGCTTATCGCCGTGGACGAAGCGGTTCCCCGTTGTTTCCGGTGGGTAGTGGGCTCGAATCCTCGGCGGTAAAAGGACCCGACGCCTTGCGAGGTGGAGCGCGTTGACCTCAACGCGCCGGTTTTTGAGCCATTGCGATCCGGACGCCGCGAGCCGCCTTGGCGGGTTGGGGTCAATCCGCTCCACCTCCCCGCTGAAATAGTGGGGAACCAAAAAAGCGTCCTTCTGACCCGGTTCCGAGCGATCGAGGAAAACTTCCACCACTTGGTCTCCGTCCGGCAATTTGAATTTCACCGGGCCGGCTTTGTTGCCGTCCCTCCGGCGTCGATCGTTTCACGCCGACCAAACCTCTTCGGCTCCGGCCGTGCGGACCGTAACCTTGGCCCTGCCGGGGCGGTGCGACCATCGCCCGTTCAGGCCAACTCCCATCGCCGGGCGCGCGGCACAAAGTGCGCCGTGAGGGTCGCGCTCGGCCGGTGCGCGCGGTCCACCTGGAGCGTCGCGCGCCACGCGGGCTCGGCGACGAGCAGCAGCGTGTCCACGTGCGGCATGATCGCGATTTCGTGGCGCGCCACTTGGTCGGCGCGGTGCCGGGCACGCTCGGCCTGGGCCACCGCGAGGCGGTCGGTCAGTTTCACCTTCGCCCCGCTGCCACGCTGCGCGCGCTCGGCCAGCTCACGTTCATAGTTGTCGAAATAGTCGTTCACCCGGTTCAGTTCGCGGGCCAGTCGGGCGGACTGTCGCGCGCGCACGCCGGTCAGATCGTCGGCCAGCTCCTGCTCCATCGCGCCCGCAAGCAACGCGCCCCACCCGACGGGGTCCGGCGCGGGCCACGCGATGGAGGCGGTGCCGGCGGTTTGCACGCGCGCGAAGCCGAGCTCGCGCGCCAACCCGTCGTCGATCCGCCCGCCGGGCAGCGAGAGCGCGATACGGTGGAGCGACCAGTGTTGGTCGGTGGCCTGGATCTCGGACCGCACGAGGGCGACGAGCGAGCAGTGGTGCGCCGGAACGAGCGGCGCCGTCGGCCGCCAGCGCGTCGTCTCGGGAAACTGCTGCCGCCAGAGTTTCTCGGCCACGGCCGCCTCCGGCGCGCGCGCGTCGGGGCCGGCGGCGGCGAGCACCACGCGCTCGATCGCGAGCGGGGCGGGCCGGAGCGCCTCGGCGAGCCGAAACGTGAGCGGACAGCCGGGGAACACTTCGCGCTCCGCCTCGTGCGCGCCCGTCGCGCCGGCGGGGGCGAACCGGAGCTCGACCGCGTGCAGCGCACCGCGGTCGTTCCACAGGCGGGCCGCGGCGCCTTCGGCCACGATCTCGATCCGGTCGTGCCAGGTGCGCGCGCAGAGCGCGCCGAGCGCGGCCAGCCCCTCCTCGTAGAAATCCACGAGCGCGCCGGGTTCGTAGGGCAGGCGGTCGAGTTTCATGTGGCTTGGAAATCCTGCGCGAACAGCGTCGCGTCGAGTTGCTTCACCTCGTCGTGGCGGCTCCGCGCCTCGGCCAGCTCGGCCCCGAAGCCCGCGATGGCTTCGGCCACCCGGCCCTCGCCCGCGTGCCACCGGCGGAAAATCTCCTCCTCGAATTCGTCGCCGCCGAAGCGCTCGCCGAGCACGAGCCCGGTCTCGCCGACCACCAGCTCGAAGAGATTCAGTTTCTCCTGCAACACGTCGAGCAGGTGTTCCTGGAGCGTGCCCGCCTGGACGAAATTGCAGATTTGCACGGGGTGCTGCTGCCCGAGGCGATGCAGGCGGCCGATGCGCTGCTCGATTTCCATCGGGTTCCACGGCAGGTCGAAATTCGCCAGCGTGCGGCAGAACTGGAGGTTGCGCCCCTCGGTGCCGCTGTGCGTGAGCAGGAGCGCGCCGCCCCGCCGGCGAAACTCCTCCGTGATCGGCTGCCGCGCGGGCGCGGGCGTGGAACCGTTGATGACAAACGTCGCGGCGCCCGCGCCGCGCAGGAACTCCGCCAGCGCCGCCTGCGTCTCCAGAAATTGGGTGAAGATGACGGCCCCGTTTTCCCCGCGCGTGAGCGGCAGGAGCAGCGCGCATTTGCGCCGCCAGCTCGCCTCGAGCGGCGCGCGCTCGCGCCAGCGGCGGGCGGCGTCGGCGTCGGGGAATTTCTCCAGCGCCGCGCGCCACGCCGCCGGGCTGCTCCCGGCCGCCTGCAGGAGCAGCCGCCCCCAAAGGCTCGACTGGACCGCGGTGAAGGTCGCGAGGCGGGCGCGGAACTCGCCCTCCCACTCCCGCCAGAATTCCGCCTCGGATGCCTCGGGCGCAAACACCACCGTCTCCGCGCGGCGCGGCGGCAGCTCGATGCCGGAGTTCGCGCGGGTGTTGCGGATCATCACCTGCCCGAGCAGCCGTCGCAGCTCCTCCGGCTCGCGCGGCTGGCGCGGCCGCTGCGGGTCGATATAACGCGCGCGGAACTCCTTCGGCGCCGGCAACTGGCCCGGTTGGAGGAGCGTGACCAGGTTGTAGAGTTCCTCGAGGGAGTTTTGCACCGGCGTCGCCGTGAGCAGGAGAAGGAACCGGCGCGGCAACACGTTGACCGCCTGCCAGGCCTGCGACGCGCGGTTCCGCAGGTAATGCGCCTCGTCCACGATGAGCACGTCCCAGTGGACCTCGCGCGCGATCGCGAGGTGCGCGGGCTGCTTGAGCGTGTGGAGGCTCGCGACGATGCCGGGGTTTTCGCGCCAAAATTTTTCCGGCTCTTCGCGCACCCCGGGCTGGTTCGTGGTCACGGCGGCGAGCGCGAATTTGTCGTCGAGTTCCTCCGCCCATTGGTCGACGAGCGAGGGCAGCGTGAGGACGAGGAAACGTTTCGCCATGCCGCGCGTAAGCAGTTCCTTCAACACGAGCCCGGCCTCGATCGTCTTGCCGAGCCCCACCTCGTCGGAGAGCAGCGCGCGCCCGCGCAGCGGCCCGAGCACGCGCAGCGCCGTGCGCACCTGGTAATCGAGCCGCCGGATGCGGCAGTGCGGCAGGCAGAGGAGATCGTCGGATTGGTTGGAAACCCACCACAGCGCCGCGCGCTCGCGCAGCGTGAAGCCCGCGAGACCGTCGAGCGGGATCACCGTGTCCTGCAACGCCAGCGGCGCCATCCGCACCGCGACGGGCACGGGCGGCGCCGGCGCGCGCGGCGGCGGCGCGATCGTGCGGACGGCGGCCGCGAGCCTGGTCCCGGTCTCGCGCTGCGCCTCCGCCGAGGTGCGCTGCGCGGCGAGCTTTTCATCGCGCGAGCGCCGCTCCTCCGCGAGGCGGGCGACCGTCTCGCGGCGGCGCACCGCTTCCTCGCGGCGTTTCTCCTCTTTGCGCGCAAGCCGGCTCGCTTGGTCATCATGCGCAAAGTCTTCTTCGCGGTTCATCCGCGCCCTCATGCGGCCGAGCGGCGTATGCCGCGCGATGTAGGCATCGACCATCGTGAGCACGCTGTCCGCGATGTAGCCGTAGGACGACTGGCCGTCGGCGACGGGCAGCGGCACCTCGGGCGGAGGGCCGGCGCTTCCGGCTCCCTCTTTTTTAAACATCACCGTGATGCGCGCGCTGTCGGTCGGAAACCGCTCGAACCACGGGGCGAGCTTCTGCTTCAGCCCTTCGTTGTTTCCCGCCGAGTGCTCGACCGGTTCGGCGCATTCCCCCTCCACCGCGAGTTCCCAGCGCAGCCGCCCCATCGCCTCCGCCCGCGCGACGCCCACCGCATGCGTCGCGCCATCCCCGGGCCGGAGCCATTCGAAACGCGCGAGCAACTCGTCGGCATCGAGCACGAGCCGCAACCCGAGCAGCGCGCGCGCACGCGGCGGCACCACGCCCAGCTGCGCCCCCGCGACCACCGTCAACGCCCGCCGCGCCATCGCCTCGGAGACGGCGGGCAGGCCGTCTTTCCCTGACGTCGCGAGGCTCGCGAGGACCTTGGCGTAGTGCGCGACGATGCGGCCGAGGAATTTCCAGCCCGCGTCCGGCGCAAAGTCCCCGAGCCGCGTCCACACCCCGGCCTTTGCGGGACCGAGGTCCGTCTCCGCCAGCACGCCGATGCGCACGACCGCCACCGGTGGCGTGTGAGCGCGGATGCGCCGCATCAACGCATGGGCCGAAGTCCCGTCCGCGCCGCAGTGGTCGGCCCGGCCGAGGCCCGCCGGCTCAAGCTGAAAGGTCATGGCATGATACCGGAAAAACCTCCCGCCGCCGGTAGCGGGCACGAGCCGCCCGCGCAACCCGGGCGCCGCCAACGCCCCCGACCGCGCCCAATCGAACCGCAGGTCGCCCTCCGCGGGCAGAAGCGTCACGACCACCTCCGACGCGTCGTTTGGAAAAATCCCGGTCTGGCTGGCGGGCGGCGAGGATTCCGCAGGTTGATCCATTGCCGCGATGGCACGGAACGAGTCCGCAGGCGTCAAGCGCGGGAGCGCGGCGAGGCCATCTTCCCCGCGTTTTTCCGCGCCTGATCCTTCTTCCGCACGATCATCTGGAACCAAACGATCCCCGACCGCCTGCGCGGCCGTATGGTGAGCATCGAGATGGTCAGCTCCCTCGCCGGTCCGTATCCGGACAACGCACACGTCGGCTTCACCGCGAGCCTCCTCGGGCTCCGCACCGGCATCGCGTCCGGCGGAGCTGTGTGTATCGCGAGCGCCGCCGTGCTTACGCTGCTGCTGCCGGGATTTCTTCGCTACGATTCAAAAGCCGGCATGGCGCGGAAGCCGGACCAAGGAAAACGCCCGCACCCAACACGGATGGGTCACGGCGCGGCGAGCAGGCGGCGGAGCGTTTCGTCCACCAGCTTCGGCTTAGCCTTACCTTGGGCCGCTTTCATGATCGGACCTTTGAAAGCGTTAATCGCGCTGTCCTTGCCCGACTTGAACTCGGCGAACGCTTTCGGGTTGGCTGCGATCGAATCGCGGCACCAAGTCTCAAGCTCGGCCGCGTCCGTAGGTGCTGCCGCTAATCCCAAACGGGCCACGACGACAGCCGGCTCTTCGCCGGTCGCGAACATCGTGACGAAGACTTCCCTCGCGGCGGTATTGAGCAAAGTGCCCGCATCGACGAGCTGCACGAGCGCCGCGAGGTGGTTCGGGGAAAGCTTAGAAGCGGAGAGGGCGATTTTCGCCGCACCGAGTTCGCGGAGCAGATCGTTCGCGATCCAATTGCCAACCGCCTGGGCGCGATTCGTCCCGGCAAGTTTCACCGCGGCTTCAAAGTAATCGCCGAGCCCGCGATCGGGAATGAGGACCGACGTGATCGTATAGGGTATCCGGTAATCGGAAAGAAACCGGCGCTGCTTTTCGAAGGGCAACTCGGGACACTCGTTGCGGAGCGCCTGTTTCCAGGCTTCGTCGACCTGCACCGGCATCAGGTCCGGGTCGGGAAAGTAGCGGTAGTCGTGCGCCATCTCCTTCGACCGGAGCGA
>JBDNFZ010000387.1:0-6406 GCA_041689555.1 Opitutaceae bacterium
TGCATCCCGAGGACCCCGTGCGGCGCGGCATGGGTGGCGTGAAGCAGAGCAGCGAGATCGGCTTTGGAGATAATCACGGGACGATTCCGCAGTGTTACGCGCCCGCCGCCCGCCGTCTAGCCGCGAATCCCGCGCCGGCCGGAACCGCGTTCACCCGGTGTTTTTCAGCCCGCCCGAGATGCCGTTGATCGTGAGTTCGACCACCGCCCGCGCCGCCTCGGCCGCCTCCGTCGAAAGTTTGCGGCCGGGCGCCGGGTCGCGGAGCCGCCGCATCATGTCGACTTGGATGTAGTTCAACGGATCGATGTAGGGATTTCGCAGCTGCACCGATTTCAGCAGCACCGGTTCTTTCGCCAGCAATTGCCGCGCTCCGGTCACCGCCAGGATCGCGGCTTCCGTGCGGGCGAATTCCGCCTTCAAGACCGCCAGCACGCGCTTCCGTAGCTTCGGGTCTTCGACGAGATCGGCGTAGAGCGCGGCGATGCCCATGTCGGCTTTGCGCATCGTGAGTTCGGCGTTGTCGATGAGGGTCTGAAAAAACGGCCATTCGCCGTGCATCGTGCGCAGCAGCTTCTTTCCCGCCGGTCCGCGTTTCAGCACCGCCTCGAGCGCGCTCCCGAGCCCGAACCAGCCGGGAAAATTGAACCGGCTCTGCATCCAGGAAAAAACCCACGGGATTGCCCGCAGGTCGTCCACGCTCGTGGTCGCGCGGCGAAACGTCGGCCGTGAGCCGAACTTCAGGTTGCTGATCTCGTCGATCGGCGTCGCCTGCTTCCAGAAAACCAGGAACTCCGGGTCGTCGTGCACGACCGCCTTGTAGGCCGCGAAGCCCGCCGCGCTCATCGTCGTCATCGCCTCCCGCCACACCTCCGGCACGTTCGCCTCGGTCTCCGCCGCGTGCGTCCCGAGCATGACGCCGTAGGCCATCTGCTCGAGGATACGGTGCGCCAGGTCGGGGTCGTGATAGCGCGTCGAGAGCACCTCCCCTTGCTCGGTCACGCGAATCCCGCCGTCGCGCAAGCCCGCCGGCTGCGCCAAGATCGCCTTGGCCGCCGGGCCGCCGCCCCGCGCGATGCTGCCACCCCGGCCGTGGAACAGCGTCAGCTTGACCCCTTGGTCCTTGGCGACCCGCGCGATCGCCGCCTGGGCTTCAAACAGCGCCCAGTTGGCGGTGATGTAGCCGCAGTCTTTGTTGCTGTCGGAATAGCCCAACATGACGTGCTGATGCCCCGGCTTCGGCCGATTCGGCAGGGTAAAGAAGGCCGTCAGGATTTCCGGCGCCCGCTCCAAGTCGTCGAGCGTTTCAAAGAGCGGAGCAATCGGCAGCGCGGCCCCGGTGAGTCTCTGCAAAATTTCCAGTTCCAAAAGGTCCGAGACTTCGTCGGTCATGCTGATGATCGCGATGCCCAAAGCTTCAGGGCCAAACCGCGCCGAAGCCCGCGCCGCGAGCGCGAGCGGTTCCAACACGTGCCGCGTCGCCGGCGAGAATCCCGCCAAAACTTCCGCCGATAGCGCCTTCGCCCCGGCCAGTTCGCTCAGGAGCAACGCGCGTTTTTCCGTCTCGCCGAGCTTCGGGTAATCCTCGCGCCCGAGCACCTCGGCCACCGCCGCCTCGTGCTGGGAAGAGTGCTGCCGGATATCCAGACGCGCCGTGTGCAGGCCGAAAACCTCGAAACGCTCCCGCAATTCCTTCAACTCCCCGTCGACCAACATGGCGCCCTTGCCTGCGGCGAGGCTCGCCCGGATGGTCTCCAACGTTTCGTCGATGACCGCGCGATCCAGACAGCCGGCCACGACGGATTCGGAGAACAACACGCCGCCGTCGCGGACTTCGTTCACCGCCTGGGCCAGTCGCTCACGCAGCACGCCGAGCACGAGGCGGTAGGGTTCGTGGGGGTAGCGTTTGCCGAGCGCCTCGATGTGTTTCGAGAGATGCAGGTGCTCGCGCAATTCCTGCTTGAGCGCCGGCACCACCGAATCCCGCCGGTCGCTCACCGTGAGCGTGCGCGCGAGCGCCCGCGCCCCGAGCCGCAGTTTCTCGATCGCCAACCGGCGGTGGAGCAACAGCACGTCGGCCGTCACCCGCCCCGTCACCCCGGGGTTGCCGTCGCGGTCGCCGCCGATCCACGAGCCGAAGGCCAGCCAGCGGCGCGGCGCCTTCACCGTCGGATAGTGCCGTCCCAACGCCCGCGCCATGTCGGCGTGCAGGCGTGGCAGGGTGTCGTAGAGCGTCGTGTCGAAATACCACAGCCCCGTCTTGGCCTCGTCGGTCACCTCCGGCCGCGCGATCCGACTGCGATCCGTCAGCCAAAGCGAGGCGATCTCGCGCTCCACACACTCGGCATCGAGCAACGCCGGATCGGTCAACAAGGCCGGTTGCGCGCGCAGGCGCCGGATCTCGCCGAGTCGCTGGAGCTTGGTCAGCAACGTCCGCCGCTTCGATTCCGTCCGGTGCGCGGTGAACACCAGTTCGATGCCCAGCCGGTCCACGAGCGCTTGCATCGCCCCCGCCCCTACCCCCCGCCGCTTCAACTCGATGACCGCCGCCTCGATCGTCTCGCGCATGGGCGGCGTGGCCGCGGCCCCGGTCGCACGCGCCGCCCGGCGGCGGCGCAACAGCATGATTCGAAAATTTTCCTCCGCGAGGTTCACCAGTTCGAAATAGAGCGTGAACGCCATCGCTTGGTTAAACGCATCCTCCGGCGTCAGCGCCGCCACCGCAACCGCCAGCCCTCGTGCCGCCCGCTCGTCGCCGGCGCGGCGCGCCTTCGCCAGTTGGCGGAGCTCCTCCACGTTTTGGAACGTCTCCGGGCCCTCCAATCGCGTGATGACCCGCCCCAGCGCACTGCCCAGCGCCCGCACTTCGGCGCGGAGCTGCGTCGTTTCGTTGCCTGCCTTCGCGTGCGAATTTGCTTTTTTGGCCATGAGATTGGGCGGACGTTGATGCGCCCGATGGGTCCGCAAAAGCTAAATCCGCGCCATAAACACCGGCACCCGCCTCAGGCTTGCTTGCGCCCCGGCCCGCGCCTTTGCTCTCCCCGTGTTTTGCCGTTTTGCCGCCTTCTTTTTGTTGCTTCTGCCTACCTCGTGGCGTCTCGCCGGCCAGGCTACGACACCCCCGCCCGAGATCAGCTACGAGCGTTCGACGGTCGATTTGGTCTCCGGCGAGGTTGTCTTCAGCGGCAACGCCCGGCTCCTCGACGGCGCCGCCCTGCTCACCGCCGATGAGATCCGCTACAACCGGCTCACGGATACGGCCACCGCCACCGGCCGCGTGACGCTCACGCGCGGCCCCCAACGCCTGCTGGCCGACAAGCTCGTCTACCAACGTCGCGCCGGCACGTTCTCGGCCGAGGGCATACGCGTCGGCTACCATCCTTTCTACGTCTCGGGAACCTCGGCTGCGGGCTCCATCGATGAGATCTCCATAACCTCGGCCACGGTCACGTTTCGCGAGCCCGGCCGTTGGCAGCCCACCGTGCAGTCCGGCCGCATCTTCTATTCCCCCGGTAAAGATCTCCGCAGCGAGGATGCCCGCTTCGGTATCGGCTCGGCCCGGCCGTTGCCCCTGCCCCGCATCCAACAAAACCTCAACGAGCCGCTTATCTCCTACTTCACCGCCACCGCCGGCTACCGGCGCTTCCTCGGCGCCTACCTCGAGGCCGGGCTGCGCCTGCCCGTTGCGCCCGGCGTAAAAATCGGCGGCGACATCGGTCTCTACACTGCGCGCGGCCTGATGGCCGGACCCTCGGTGAGCTACATCGGGTCCGACGACGGCCGCGATCTGCGCGGTTATTTCCGCTCGGGTTTTATCCGCGATTCCGGAGACAAACTCACCGACATCCTCGGCCGGCCCGTCCCCCAGGATCGCGGCTACATCGATTGGCAACACTCCCAGCGCCTTGGCGAAAACCTCACCCTCGTCGGCCAGCTCAACGCCTGGCGCGACTCCGAGGTCGTTCGCGATTTTCGGCCGCGTTCGTTTTTTCCCGTGCAGTCGCCCGACACCTTCGTCGAATCCGTCTACACCGGCCACAACTACTTTGTCTCCCTGTTTACCCGGCTCCAGCCCAACGCCTTTGAAGCCGTCCAAGAGCGCCTGCCCGAGGTTCGCTTCGATCTTCTTCCCCGCGCGCTCGGTTTCGGGATCTATCAATCCGCCCAAGCCAGCGTCGTCTCCCTCCGCGAACGGCCGCCCGCTGGTGCCGCCCCGCGCCTCGTGAGCGACCGCGCCGACGTCTATTACGCGGTCACCCGTCCCTTCACTCCCCGCGAGTGGCTCTCCGTCAACCCGGTCGCCGGCGCCCGCGTCACCCACTACACCAACACCACCGGGGCCGCCGCCGCAGGCGGCTACACGCGCGTCCTCGGCGAACTCGGCGTCGACGCCGCGCTCCGGGCCAGCGCCACCTACGACTATAAGAACCCGCAGTGGAAGCTCGACGGCCTCCGCCATCTCGTGACCCCGCGCCTCGCCTACCGCTACATCCCGCGCGCCGATGCCGGCCGCCGCTACATCCCGCGCATCGATCGCCGGGAACCGCTCACCAGTTATCTTCGCCCCCTCGGCCTCGGCGAGCAGCGCAGCATCGATGATCTCCGCGCCACCAACACCGTCCGCCTCGGTCTCGACAACACCCTCCAGACCCGCGACGCGAGCTACGGCTCCCGCGACCTCTTGGTTTTCAACAACGCCCTCGATCTCCGTTTCCGCCGCGAGCCCGGCGAACGAAATTTCTCCTCCCTCCACACGGAGATCGCATTGATGCCCGCGCCTTGGCTGCAGCTCGACGTCTATGAGAGTTTCACTCCGCAGACCGGGACGCTTCAGGAATTCAACTCCGGCATCACCCTCCGCGACGGCCACGCCTGGTCCCTGCGCTTCGCCACCAACTTCCTCCGCCGCGAGAGCGAGGATTATCGCATCGAGGGTCGCGCGCATCTCAACGAGACGCTCGATGTGCTCGCCCGCTTTCAATACGACGCCCGCGTGCGCCGGCTTAACGAGCAAGCCTACGGCCTCGTCCACAATCTCGATAACACATGGCTCATCGAATACGTCGTTACCGTTTACTCCGGCCGCCGCCGCGAAAACGGCTTCGGCTTCAACGTCCAGATCGAGGCCCGCAACTTCTAACCGGCCCGAGGCAGGTCGCGTGGTCCCCCGCGCGCCGTCGAGATGACACTTCCGGTCTCTCAGCTCTCAACTCTCAGCTCTCAACTTCCTTTCCCCTCCTTCCATGAGCCTTACCGGTAGCCAGCAAAAAGTATTCCTCCGCCTGATCGCGGTTCTGCGCCCACACTGGCACACCGACCCCGCGTTGCCCCTCCGCATCCAGCAGGAATTTTCCGCCAACCGCTCCTTCGGCTCCCGCGATCGCAAGCTCTACCGCGAACTCATTTACACCACCCTGCGTTTTCTCCCCTGGATCGAGCCGCTCCTCGACACCGATGCGGACCGTGCCGTCGCCACCGTGGCCTGGCTCGCTGCGGACCTTCCCGCCACCCGGACCTTCCGCGCCGGCCTCTGCGGCTCGTGGCCCGCCTGCCCGCCATCGGTCGCCGACAAAGCCCGGCAACTCGGCGCCGATCCCGCCGCGCTCCTACCCGCTTGGCTACCGCGCCACTGCCCCGCCGCCGGGGTCGCACCCGACATAGACGCCCTGCACGCCCGCGCCGCCTTTTGGTTGCGCCTGCAAACCACCGACGCCGCCTCCGTCCTCGCGGAGTTCGCCGCCCTCGGTTGGCGCGCCCGCGCCTCCGCCGTGTTGCCCGGCGCCGTGGAACTCCTCGCCGAGGCCGATCTCACGAAAACCAAAGCCTTCGTCTCCGGCCTCGTCGAAGTCCAAGATCTCGGCTCGCAACTCATCCTCGCTTCCGCCGGGATTGCGCCCGGCGCACATTGGCTCGACGCCTGCGCCGGCGCGGGCGGCAAGAGCCTCCATCTCGCGCAACTCCTCGGACCCGCCGGTCGCGTCGACGCCTACGACATCCGACCCGGCGCGCTCAAGGAGCTCCAGATCCGCGCCGACCGCGCCCGTCTCACCAACATCAACCTTCTCTCGGCCCCGCCTTCGGGTCTCTACGACGGCGTCCTCATCGACGCCCCGTGCAGCGGTTCCGGCACGTGGCGCCGGTCGCCCCACCTCAAGTGGACCACCACCCCCGCCCAAGTTACCGAGGCCGCCGCCAAGCAACTCGCCTTGCTCACCGATTACGCCGCCCGCGTCCGGCCCGGCGGCCGGCTGCTCTACGCCACCTGCTCGCTCAGTCGTTTCGAAAACGAGGCCGTGGTCACCGACTTTCTCGCCTCCCATCCCGCCTTCCGGCCGGAGACGCCGGCGAAGTCGTTCGGCTTCGCCGTCGACGCCGCCACGGGCGGGCTCACGATTCTGCCCGCGCGCCA
>JBDNFZ010000388.1:0-3426 GCA_041689555.1 Opitutaceae bacterium
AACCCCGGGCGCGGAAACGACGCCCGAAAAACTACCAGCTTCTGACCCGGCCACGCCACCGCATGCGCGTATCCGATTCACGGAAAATGCGATGACACCCGTTGTCCATCTTCACTGGCGGCTTAACTTAGCGCCATTCGGCCCTGACCCTTTTGGGTGGGCGCTCCTCCAGCCTTTACTTCGCGGCCTTTGAAGACAACCTTTGCGCCATGAGTATCACCGCAGTGGTCGAGAAGAACACGATAATCCTGCCCCTTGGTGTAAACTTGCCGGATGGCACCCAGGTGCGCGTCGAACCGCTTGAAGCCGCTTCCAGGAGCACGTTCGGTAAACGCTATGCTGCCTTCATCGGCGCCGTGACGGATGCGCCTGGCGATTTGGCGGAGAATCACGATCATTACCTTTATGGCGCACCGAAGCGCCTGTCGTGATGGCACGATTTGCCGACACCTATTTCTATCTCGCGCTGCTTGACCGCCAGGATCAGTATCATGCCCGCGTGGTGGCGCACGCCATGGAGCAGGCGGATGTCATCGTGACGACCCGCTGGGTCCTTGCCGAGACGGCGAATGCGCTGGCCGACTCGAATTTCCGTTCGACGGTGGCGGCGTTCCTTGAACAGCTCGAGCGCGATCCCGAGGTGAAGATAGTTCCAGAGAGCGATGCCTGCTACCGCCGCGGACTCGACCTGTATGCCCGTCGAGCCGACAAGCACTGGTCGCTCACCGACTGTATTTCGTTTGTCGTGATGGAAGACGAAGGCTTGCGCGAGGCGCTGACCGGAGACCGGCATTTCGCGCAGGCGGGATTCGTGCCGGTATTCGCAGAAGAGTAACCCGCCTTCCGCCTTCCGTCGTCTGTCGTCCGCCGTCCGCCGTCCCTCCGGGCTGTAGGCCTCTACGGGCCGGAAGCCGGACTTACCATTTCAGCCTTCCCAAAATATCAAAAGGTGAGGTTTGCCCCCTTTTGTCGGCCCGTCACTGGTCACTGATTGCCGCGTTGCAAGTTTCAGCCTGACCCCATTGACCGACCAGAAGCAAAACTCTGAAAAGCTGAAATTCTGAAAAGCTGAAATATCCGATCTCGTTACCGCCGCTCGCTACGCCCTTCTCCGAATTTCAGCATGTCAGCTTTTCAGCTTTTGCCTTCTCAGTCTCCGCCTCCGAATTTCAGCATTTCAGTTTTTCAGCATTTCAGCTTTTGTATTTAGGACCGCCTAACCGTCTCCCTCAGGTCACAGGGCACGCCTTCCGAAGTCGGAATTAACAATCAACGGACTGACCTCATTGGACCGCCGCGATCCGCGTCCATCCGCGCCCTCCGCGGAGAAGCCCTTTTTCGATTCAATGCGCAACCCATCCCAATCCCTTCCGCGGATCTCGCGGATCAACGCGGATAAGGACGACTCGCTCGGGTATTGTCACCAGCCTCCGAATTTCAGCATTTCAGTTTTTCAGCTTTTCAACATTTTCCCTTAGTCCTTCTCCGAATTTCCGAATTTCAGCTTTTCAGTTTTTCAGATTTTCAGCTTTTGTATTTAGGACCGCCTCACCGCTTCACGGTCTCACCCCCCGTTGCAAGTTTCGCCCTGACCCCGTCCGATTGCCCTGCAGAGAATCCGCCGTGCTTGCCCTGCCGCCCGATTTCCTTATTCTGATCCTATGAACGATCATCCCCTCATTATCGCCGATCCGAAGGTCATGACCGGCATGCCTTGCATCAAGGGCACCCGGGTCACTGTCGCCAATATCGTCCGCCAGATTGCGGCGGGACGTCATCCCGATGAAATCTGCCGCGATTACCCTTACCTGACCTTGGACTCGATCCGGGCCGCCCTTGAATTCGCCGCCGATGTTTCCGCCTCGGAGACACACGAGTTGCTGGCATCGTGAAGTTGATCCTTGATGAAAATCTTCCCCCGCGCTGGCGGGATTATCTCTCTCCTTTCGGTATCGACGCTGTTCACTGGAAAGACATCGGGCAAATCGGAGATCCGGACGAAACCATCTTCGATTACGCATCCGGGCACGGTGCTGTGATCGCCACGCAGGATTTGGATTTCACAAGAATTCTCGCATTGCGCGGAACCCGCCTGCCTAGCGTTATTCAGCTTCGTGTGCCATGCCCTACGCCCGAATTCGCTGGTCCGGCCATGCTCCAAATCCTGCAACAGCATCGGCAAGACTTGCTGGCAGGTTGTCTGATCTCGCTCGATTCCAACCGCCATCGCATCCGCCTGCTTCCCTTGCATTGAGCCAGCCACAAGTGAAGGATGCCCGCCTGTCCCTGGGCCGGCAGCGGCTCCAGCGACCGACGTGGCCGGCCTCTTTTCTACCCGTCTGAAACGCGCCCCCTCAACGACCTGTCTGGAAAAAAGCAGAAAGCAGATAATAGCGCATAGATACGCGACTATAGCTTTGTTCTGTCACGGGTCACTTCAAAAGCAGGAACGGACAGGTGTCGCCAAGCGAACACACAACGGCCAGCGGTCAAGCATCAAGACATGACTGACCATTTTCCATCCTCTTTCGGGAAGCGACGGGGCGAAGCCATGCTTCGCCCTGTCGACGGTAGACAGTTAACGGTAGACAGATCTGACTAGGAAGATCGATCTGCTCAGCAAGCGGTATGGACTGGCGGCGGGCGAGGACGCCGGTCGTCAGATCCTTGTCGAGGGCCGCCGTGATCTGGTTGAGTTGGATGGTGGTGAGGTCGCCTTCCTCGCGCCGGCGTTCGATGGCATGGGTCAATTCCAGCTCATGCAGCGAGGAGAACGGCAGGGGCGGGGCGTATTGGCGCACGAAGGCGGAAAGTTCGACCGTCTCGGGCTCCCGCACGTAAAGCTTCGCCAGTGCGCTGGAATCGAGGTAGAGATCGGTGGCCATGCTCAGTCGCGTTCGGCGAGGATGGTCGCGCTGAGCGGGGCGCCCTTGACGCGCGCCACCCGGGCGGCGAAGTCGGGCCACTTGGCGCGGGTGCCGGCGGGTGACATGGGCACAAGCCGGGCGACGGCGCGGCCGCGCCGGGTCACGATCACCTCGTTGCCTTGGTCCACGTGGCGCAGGACGTCGCTCAAGTGGTGCTGCATGTGGCGGAGCGTCACGGATTTTATGTGCCACATAAAGACGCACGGAGCATGCGGCGTCAAGCCAGAGGTGCAGACCGGCTGCGGGAGTTCATGCGTCCGAATGACGCATGAGATCACAGGAGCGCGGGGGAGGGTGTGATTTTTTCCGTGCCTACCGTCTATTCCACCCACGCCCTTCTCCGCGTGGAAACCGTAGGAGCGACCTTGCCCGCGATTCCGGACCCGAGCAATCGCGAGCAAGCTCGCTCCTACCCCGCGCAAACCCGAGCAATCGCGAGCAAGCTCGCTCCTACCCCGCGCAGACCCGAGCAATCGCGAGCAAGCTCGCTCCTACCCCG
>JBDNFZ010000389.1:0-2171 GCA_041689555.1 Opitutaceae bacterium
CCGAACGCAATTGCGACCCGAGGGACCACCGGGAAAACCACAGGGACATAAGGAGCGCGCCGCGGGCACGCCTTATTAACGCATATAAATGCTATACTTAAAGTCCGAACTTTCCGTGCCGGTAAAATACTTTGAGTCGCTCCGCGCCCGGCGCTCGACTTGGCCGCCGCAGGGCGGAAAACTCCGTGGCCATGAAAGCCGATTCCCAGCTTACCCGGTGGCAGCGCCAGTTGGCCCACACGCAGGCCGCCCTCGTCCACCTCGGACCGATGCGGCCCGGATCGCTCAGCCGCCAATACAAAGACCCGTCCGCACGGACCGGGGCCTATTGGCAACTCAGCTACACCCACCTCATGCGCAGCCGCACGCGCTACGTCCGAGCCGACGAAGTGCGCCGCCTCAAACCCCTCCTCGCCAACTTCCGCCGCTTCCGCCGCCTGGTTGACCGCTGCGTCGAGCTCTCCCTCAAGATCGCCGACCGCCAAACCGCCCTGCTCCGCTCCGCCACGTCCACATCGCCTTAGCCGGCCGAGAACACGGCACTCTCAAGAACTTTGGCCTCGACCGGATAATCGAGCACGGCACGGCGGAGCTTCCTGACGCCACCCTCGTGGTCAACCCCGCCCGTCGCCAGCTCGAAGCGGACGTGCGCCGCCACCGGGCGACGCGGTGGCGCAGTCAGGCCCGGCTCGGCGCCCTGACCCTGCCCGGCGACCCCTCGGCCGGGCAAAGCGCCGCGTTTCTCACCCACGGCGGAGAGCTACGCGAAGCGATCGCGGCGGAAACCGCCCGGCTGGACGCCCGCAAGGCGCAGCGCGCCACCACGCCGAAAAAAGTTACGCTCAACGACCTGCCCGCCGCCGGGCGCTTCGCGGAGTTGTGCCCGGAAAGTAAACACTTTATCGATACGATGAAAATGATCGCCTACCGCGCCGACAGCGCCTTGGCGGGCGAAGTGCGCGAAACGCTCGCCCGCTCCGACGATGCCCGGGCGCTGTTACGGCGACTTTTTCTCACCCCGGCCAACCTCCAGCCCGATTACACGGCCCACACCCTTACCGTGGAACTCCACCGCTTCGGCAGTCCGCTTCAAGACGCCGCCGTGCTCCAATTATGCGAAACCCTCACCGCCACAGAAACCTGCTTCCCGACCACCGACCTCCGCCTCGTTTATCGCCAAGTGGGTTCAGCCTGATTCCAGCCGGGGGTCAGGAGGTCTGGGGCTCACGACTTTGCCACGGGCGGGCCGACCGCGTTTTGGTGAGGCCGGCCATCGCCACCTAGAGATTGGCCGCGTATCCGGCGCGACAGCAGGGCTCATAGCGCGTGGTGATGGCGGCGGGCTCGGCCGGGGCAATGAGTTCACTGCAGCCATGATAGCGCTGTTTGAGCGTCAGGCCGTCATAGGTGGTTTGCTTCATTTCGGCGTCCCAAATCCGGCCGGGCCGTTCGCCGGCGTCCGACAGTTCGCAGAAATGATGTTCGTTGCAGACGGCGTGCTGGCAGGAAAAGGTGAAGCAGGGCGATCAATGGTCGTGCAGCGCGACTTCGGCGTATGTAGGCAAGATGCCGGGCGGCGCGATGCCCTCGGCGCCGCGGCGCCGGTGGCAGAGGAGCAACTTCACCGCGCCCGTGCAGCACACGTGCAACCACAAACGCCTGGCGGCAAAACGGAAGCCGATTTCATCGCGGCAGTCTTAGACCTCATGACTCCAGCCGGGGAATACGGGTGAGCGTGTAAGGACGGTAAGCACGGTCGGACGGATTACGGCGGACCGATTCGCGCTGAGCAAAGGGCCGGGCGGCGTGGCACGCTCGCGCGATGCCCCAAGTGCAATTGCCCGTGTTCCCAGCCGCTGCGACGGCAATCAACGACGCGTTGGCCTGCCGGAGCCGCGACGGCCAGACGGTTTATCTCAACGGCCATCTGCCGGTTTTCACCCACGTCGCCGACGATCTGGCGAGCTTCCGGTTTTTCACCACGCAACTCATCGTCAAAGGCTCCGCGACGCAGGGCGAGATCGCCCGCGCCTTCGGAGTGCCGCGCGGCACGGTGAAGCGCTGCGTCAAGCGTCACCGCACGCGCGGGGCGCCGGCGTTCTTCACGCCCGCGCCCCGGCGCGAGGGTTCGCGGCTCACCGCCGCGGTGCGCGCCGTCGCGCAGGGGCTGC
>JBDNFZ010000390.1:0-2673 GCA_041689555.1 Opitutaceae bacterium
ATCGACGGCGCCTACAAGTCCGCCGCCACCGGCAAGCCCGTCGCGCTCTAACCCTGTAGGGGCGTCGCTTGCCGCCGCCCGCTTCCCATCGCACCCGGGCGTCGTCAAGCGACGCCCCTACTCTTCCCTCTCCATGAAACTTAACCGCAAACTCCGCATGGGCATGATCGGCGGCGGGCGCGGCGCCTTCATCGGCGCCGTTCACCGCATGGCCGCGCGTCTCGACGGCGAGATCGATCTCGTCGCCGGCTGCTTCTCCTCCGATCCCGAAAAATCCAAGGCCTCCGGCGCCGATCTCTTCCTCGATCCCGCCCGCGTCTACGGCACGTATCAGGAAATGGCGCAGGCCGAGGCCGCCCTGCCCGCCGACCAGCGTATCGACTTCGTCTCGATCGTCACGCGCAACAACACCCACGCCCCGGTCGCAAAGACCTTCCTCGAAGCCGGCTTTCACGTCGTCTGCGACAAACCGCTCTGTTTGACCCTCGCCGAAGGCCGCAAGCTCGGCGAGGTCGTGAAGAAAACGGGGAAAGTTTTCGCCCTCACCCACAACTACACCGGCTACCCGATGGTGAAGGAAGCCCGCGAGTGGGTCCGCTCCGGCAAGCTCGGCCACCTCATGAAGGTCGTCGTCGAGTATCCTCAGGGCTACGCGATCACCGCGCTCGAGGCCAAGACCATCAGCAAAATCGCCAACTGGCGCATGGATCCGAACATTTCCGGCATCTCCAACTGCATGGGCGACATCGGCACCCACGCGCACAACCTCGCCCGCTACATCACCGGCCTCGAGACCGAGGCGATCTGCGCGGAGCTCTCGACCTTCATCCCCGGCCGGCTCCTCGACGACGACGGCAACTGTCTCGTGCGTTTCAGCGGCGGCGTGAAGGGCATCCTCTTCGCCTCGCAGATTTCGAGCGGCGAGGAAAACAACCTCAACATCCGCGTCTTCGGCACCCACGGGTCGCTCCAGTGGTTTCAGGAAAACCCCAACGAGCTCGTCTTTAAGAAAGCCGACGCGCCCCAGCAGGTCTACCGCCGCGGCAACAGCTACGTGAGTGCCGCCGCGCAGGGCGCGACGCGCATACCCTTCGCGCATCCCGAAGGTTTTATCGAAGCCTTCGCCAACGTCTATCGCAGCGCCGCTGTCGCCATCGCCGATTCCATCGCGGGCCGCAAAGCCCCGAAGGCAGGCTACGATTTCCCGACGATCACCGACGGCTTGGCCGGCATGGCCTTCATCGAAACGACGGTGAAGAGCGGCAAAGCCGGCGCGAAGTGGGTGAAGTTCCCGCAGCTCTAATTTCCCTGCTTGCCGGCTTTTACTTCGCGGCGACGGCGGGGGCGTTCTTGGCCACCCAGGCCTCGTAGGCTTTGCGCGGGACGAAGCGGAGCGAGGCGCTGTTGATGCAGTAGCGCAGGCCGCCTTGGGCGCGCGGTCCGTCTTCGAAGACGTGGCCGAGGTGTGCGCCGTCGACGGTCACGTGGACTTCGACGCGACGCATACCAAGGCTGACGTCTACCGCCTCCCCGACGAAGGCTTTTTCAATCGGCTTCGTGAAGCTGGGCCAGCCGGTGCGGCTGTCGAACTTGTCGCGGCTGTCGAAGAGCGGCGTGTCGCTGCACACGGAAAAATAGACGCCGTCCTCGTGGTGGTTCCAATACTCGTTCTGAAACGGCGGCTCGGTGCCCTGCTGGCGGGTCACGCGATACTGGATCGGCGTGAGCCGGGCGCGCCAATCGGCGTCGGTGCGCTGCACCTTGGTCTTGCTGAGATCGATGACGACGTTCGAGGGCAGACCGCAGGCGGAGATTTCGCCGGGCTTGCACTCGAGAGCGTCTTTGGCGGGGGCGGTGGAAGCGGGTTTCATGGCGGCGGCATTCAGGTTGGCGGCGAGCAGTCCGACCGCAAGGAGGGGGAAGAGGTAACGGTTCATCTTTCATCTATGAGTAGCACAGGTCGGGAAAAATTCCAGCCAACGGCTGAAAAACTCACCGCCGGAAACCAACGCAAAAAAGGGCGGGTCGCAAAAACCCGCCCTGCAAGCAACCCGTCGGCGCGACGGCCGCTCAGAACCTCGTCGTCGCCGAGAGCACGGCGCGGCCGGGGAGGCCGCGTTGCTGGTTGGCCGGGAAATACTCGATGTCGGCCATGTTCTGCCAGTTGAGCGCGAGGCTCGTGGGGCGGCCGATCCACTTCGTGTCGTAGCCGAGGGCGGAATTCCAGAGCGTCTCGGCGGGGAGAAAGAGCTTCGGGTTGTTGGTGCGTTGGGCCTTGCGACCGGTGTGATTGAAGCCGCCGCCCACCCAAAATCCCTTGAGCGCATCGTTCGTGAACGAATAGCGCGTCCAAAGATTGAAGAGCGCCTTGACCGTCGCTTCGGGGTGCGCGCCGAGGAACACCTCGACCCCCTTCGGCACCTGCACGACGCGGATGTCGTTCATCGCGCCGCTGAAATAAACCTGCCAGTTATCCTTGGGCGACCAAGCGATCTCGGCCTCGATCCCGCGGCTGCGATCCAGCGTGCCCTGGAGACTGTTCGTAACCGTGACGCCGAGCGCGTTGAACGAGTTGAAGTTCAGAATGCGGTCTTTCTGCTCGATCTGGAAAACGGCGATGGTGGACGACACCCGGCCGCCGAGGAAATCGGTCTTTACGCCGAGCTCGTAGCC
>JBDNFZ010000391.1:0-8601 GCA_041689555.1 Opitutaceae bacterium
GGCATGCGGTGGGCCAGCATCAGCGTGGCGCAAGACACATACTGCGCGATGGGCACGCCGTGCGTGCCGCTGGCCGTCGTCACCGGGATCGCGGTCTCCCGGATCGGATGTCCGGCCAACCGGTTCGAACCGGCGGACAGCAGTTGCACCCAGCGAAGGCTGCTCCAGGCCGCGAGATTGCGCGGCACCTGCTCGGTCACCAAAACTTCCACCTCGGTGCCGTCGAGCTGGTCGACCGCGCCCGCGTTTTGCTCCACCAGTTCGAGGTCCGGGCGGATCGCCTGTAGGACCGCGCGCTGCGCTTCGGTAAACTTAAAAATCGTGTTGAGCAGCAGCTTCATGGTTCAGGTGCGTTCGCCGGAATTTCGGGAGAAAGAGAACCGCGCGAGGATCTCGGGCGTGAGCCTGACGCCGAGGCCGGGGGCCGAGGGCAGCCCGACCGTGCCGTCGCTCACCTGAAACGGATCGAGGAGGATGGCGTCCTGAATTGATTTCGCGGCCAGCACGTGCTCCAGCCAGTCGACCGAGTGGCTGGCCGCGGCGAGGTGCCACGAGGCGGCAAGCGAGGGTCCCATCGACGCCCCCGTGTGGATCGCCGTGCCCAAGTTGAAAGCTTCGGCGTGATGCACGATCCGGACGGTTTCCTGCAGGCCGCCGACAAACCCGAGGTCCGGCTGGATGAGATGAACCGCCTGGCGCGTGATGAGCGGGTGGAATTGGTCGAGCCCGCAGAGGCTTTCGCCGCCGGCGATGGGAATCGGCGAGCGCGCCCGCAACTCGCAGTAACCGTCGATATTGGTGTAGGCCAGCGGCTCCTCGTAGAAACGCAACCGGTGCGGCGCCAGCGTCTCGGCGATGGCCATCGCCTCGCTCACCGGGATCGGATTGGGCACGCCACCCTGGTGGCCGTCGATCGCCAGGTCCATCGCGGATCCGAACTCACGCCGGAGGCGGGCAAAGACTCCTTCGAGCACGGTGAGCTTCTCGGCGAAGGGAAACGGCACGGCCTGCAGGCGACCCGCGTTGCCCGTCGAGATGGCCGCCGGCAGGCGGTAGAGGCCGGTGGAGAGCTTGGTGGCCCGGTAGCCCCGCTTGGCGTAGTAATCGACCTTGCGGACGGTGTCCTCCACCGGCCAGAGCGCCGGACCGCCCGAGGCGTAGACGGGGATGCGGTCGCGCACCTTGCCCCCGAGCAGCTGGTAGACCGGCACCCCGAGCGCCTTGCCCTTGAGGTCCCACAGGGCGAGCTCGAGACCGCTGATGACGCTGCGGCCCGCGCCGGACCGGGCCCACCAGACCGAGTCGTTGCAAAGGGCGCGGGCGACTTCCGTGATCTGCAGGGGATCACGACCGAGCAGCACCGGCTCGAAATACGCCACCATCGCCGGCACGGCATCCGGGGCGAAATAACCCCAGGTGCACTCCCCCAGCCCGTCGAGGCCGCCGTCCGTCTCCAGTCGGATGATGGCCGTCGAATGCGGTGAGTTCGGGAACGACGGATCATCAACCCAAGTGGTCGTCAACGGGTGCGTCCGGACCGCGGTGATCTTCATCGGCAAGGAGGGTTCAGGAAGGCACGACCCGAAGGAGCGCCTTTATCATCTTGTTCGCCGTGAGTTCCTGAGGCGCCCCCGCGGGATTCGGCGCCCGCGTGCCGGAGAGCATCTCCGACACGGTCGCGTTCGCGGCGAAGGCGTCGCGCCTGAGAAAATAGTTGCGCATAATGATCGCTAGGCGGACGACCAAGAAGGCATCGACCCTGCCGGGCCCGTGGATCCCGGCCTCGGTGTCCAAGCAAATCACGACCTTGGCAATGTTGGGAGTTCCTCCGCCTACGCCGTGGCCGCGCGGTCTCCACAGCCGAACCGAGCGAATATCCGTGATTTTCATAGGGATTGCGGATCAACCATCACACTAAAACGAAAAAAGGGGGCCGGGGAGGAAATCCCGGCCCCCGAAAAGAACTCCATATCCGGGGTGAACCGGAAGTCAGGGTCGATAAACCAAGCAAGCGACTAGAACTTGTAGCTCGTGGAGAACTGGAAGGTCCGGGGCGGGCTCATGTCCACAAAGGTCGGGCTCTGCGCGCCGAGGGCGAAGGTATTATCGAGCACGTTCTCGATGTTGAGGCGGAACGTCCAATTCTTGCCGTAGCGATATGATGCGAAGATATTGGCGTTCCATACCGACTCGAGTGTGATCGGGCCCGGGGTCACTCCCACAGGGAAGACGTAGCTACCCGGGGTCGCGAAGTAGTTGTCCCCGGTCTTGCTCCCACCGCCACCGATGCTGACACCCTTAAGGGCACCTTGGGTAAACTGATAGCGAGTGAAGAAGCTATACATGCTGCCGTAGGTGTTGTTGATCTTCGCTTTGTTCTGGTCCTCAACCGTGCCGTCGTAGGCCGTTGCGATGATTTGCCAGTTTTCGGTCGGCGCATAGCTAATGGTGGCGTCCCAGCCCTTCTGATTCTGCACGCCGGTTGGATTGAAGAAGTTGAGGCCCGTGGTGGGGCTGAGGCCGGCTTGGAGCACCGCGACGTTCGTCAGATCCATGTCGAAAAACGACAAGGTAGCGGAGATCTTGCCGCCCATGAGGGCTGTCTTGAGGCCGTATTCCTGCCCCTTGCCAACTTGAGCCGGGAGCAGCACACCGTTGAAATCCCGGGTGTTGCTGTTGCTTTGCGGGGCAAAGGTCGTGGAGTCGAGGGCGAAGAGCGCAATCTCCTTCGTGACATTGAGCACGATACCGTAGCGGTGGAGATTCTCCTCGAAGCTGACAACCCGGGTGCCGCCGGCCGTGTTGCGGGCGACGACCGAGGGAACATCGTTGATCTGCAGGGTGGCGTAGCTCAAGCCGCCGACCAAGATCAGGCGATCCTTGAGGATCTCGGCTTGATGCTGGTAATAATAGGTCGAGCGGCGGTTATTCGTCCAACTGCCGATGGCCTTAGTAGAGCCGTAGGACTCGTAAGAGGGGACGACCACGGCGTCCAAGTTGGGCCTCGCGATCGGGAAAGACTGGCGACCGTTGCCGTTGAAGAGCGGGGCCGTAATCGATCCGTTCACCGCCCCGTTCGCGTTGAAGAAGGCGCCCCGGTTATACTCGTCGGTGAGAGTGAAGCCCGCAGCGCTTTGATTGGCCACCGGACCGATGTCATAGTTGCCGAGGAAGTCTTGGTTGACCACCCAGTTCTCTTGGCGCTGATAATTTCGACGCGCGAAGAGTGTAAAGGTCTCGGCTTGGAGATCGAGGCCGAAGGGCAGCAGGTTAGTGCCCTTGCGCTCATACTTTAGGTGCGAGAGGCTGGTGCGGGATTCCCAGTTGTCGGACATGCGTTGCAAGATCGTGACGCGCTCGCGCACTTGCTTGTGGTTTTCCATGATCCCTTTCGGGTAATAGCCCTCGTCGCGGCCGGCCCCCGTGTAGATCTTTCCATTTGGCAGGACGAAATTCTGTCCGCCAGCGAGGCTGTCGATATCGACATAGTCCAGCGCGAAGCGGACGGTCGTATTCTTGAGTTCGAACTGCAGGGTCGGATGAATCGCGACCCGGTCGTCCGTGACGTTTTTCAGGTAGAAATCGCCGCCCTGATAGGCCATCGCAAGACGATAGCCGACCTTGACGTCGCCTAGGTTGCCTGCGGGTCCGGTCACATCGACCTCGGCGCGGTATTCACCGTAATCCTTGAAAGAAAAATTGACCTTCTGAACGGCATAAGGGAGCGGCTTCTTCGTCGTCTTCAGCACGACGCCGCCCAAGCCCGCATTAGCGTAGAGCACGCCGGCGGGGCCGCGAATAACCTCGTAGGAGTCGATATTGACGTTGTCGCTGTAGGGAACGTTTTCAATGGCATCGTCCATGTAAGCGTTGAGCACGCGTGCGCCGCGCAGACGGAACGATTCACCGCGATAAAACGAGGAGGCGCCCGCATACTGGAGCACGTCCGAGGACTTCGTGGCGCCGATATCGTCGATCAAGTCGCGGGTTACCACGGTGACCGACTGCGGGGTCTTCATCAGCTCTTGGTTGGTCTTTAGACCGGTCGCCGCATTGTTGACGACATAGCCCTTGTCTTGGGTCGTGGTCACCTCGAATTTCGAGAGGCTCACTACCTGATCTTTGGCTGGCGTCGCCGCATTGGTCGAAACTTGGGCAAGGCCCGGAACAGAGGCGGCGAAAATCGCCGCACACGCTACCAACATTCGCCGCAGGGCGGCGCCTTCCGAATTAATCATGGTCATTGGGTGTTTAAGGGTGCAGTTAACTAGTGTATACAGATAAATATCTGCAAAGGCTGTCAAGGGTTTTCCCTAAACCGTGCTTATTGGCTTATTGGGCGCTGGTCCGAAGCAAGTTGGCGTTTCCCGCCCGCAGCGAGATCCCGCTCAAGAGTTGTAGGCGAGCTCGTCGGGGGTCAGATCGCGGGCGAGCATGCCCGTTTCGGCCCGGGTCATCAAAAACATGGTGTGGTCGATCCATTCCATCAGGTGGGACTCCATCTCCTTCTTGGCCCCTACGGCATCGGAGCGGGCGATCGCCGCGTAAATGTCGTCGTGCTTGGCCAGGATCGCCCGCCGCCGGGCTTCGGATTCAATTTTGGTCTTGGGCACCTTTCCCGTGGGCATCAGCACCACCTGCACGCGGTTGATCAGGTGCAGGCGGAGAATTTCCTTCTTAATGAGGTCGTTCTTCGCCGCCGTAATGATAGCGATGTGAAAGCGCACGTCCTCCCGCACCAGCTCGCCGAGCAGCGGCTGCTCTTGGGGGGCCTGGATGATCTCCTCCGTCAACCGGCGCATCGCCTCGAGGGCATACCGGATCTCCAGCAGATTCGTTTCGGAATGGTTGAGGGCCGCGAGACCCGCCGCGTGACCCTCCAACGCAAGGCGAAGGTCGCACATCTCTCTGAAATCTTTCAACTTCATCTTCTTCACACTCGCGCCCAAATGGGCGCGAATCGAGACCAACCCGTCCGCCTCCAACTTTCGCAATGCATCGCGCACCGGAGTCCGACTGACCTTGATATCCTTGGCCAGCATCTCGGTCATCAGAGACTTACCCGGGGCATACTCCCCACTTAAGATCCTCTTGCGGATGTATTCGTAAGCGACATCGGTGTTGACACTCTTCATAGTTGACAAAAAATGATATTGTATACAAATAAACGCAACCCTGTTTTTATTTCGCCCCCGCTTTCTCGCGGCGGCGGCGCTTTACAGGGAATCGCTTCAGCCGGCGGACAATCTGCCCCTATTCACTACAATGCACTCATTCTTGATTATTGGCTGCGGCAGCATTGGCGAGCGGCATTTACGTTGTTTTCAGAAGACCGGACGCGCAGCCGTCACCGGGTGCGACGCCAGCCCGCAAATCCTCGCCACCATCGGCCAGACATATGGGGTGCCAACTTCTGCCGACTGGAAGCAAGCCGTAGAGCAGAAACGCTACGACGCCGCCGTCGTCTGCACCCCGGCGCACCTGCACGTGGCGATCGCCACCGAGCTGCTCGAACGCGGCCTGCATGTTCTGATTGAAAAACCCCTCTCCCAGTCGCTGGCCGGGATCGAAGGCCTCTTCGCCGCCCAACAGCGATCGGGCCGAAAGGCCGCCGTCGCCTATGTGCTGCATGTTTACCCGCTGCTAAGCGCGGCCCGGGACTTCATCCTCGGCGGCACCCTCGGGCCGGTGCTGCACGCGACAAGCACCGGCGGCCAGTATTTCCCGGGCGGCCGCCCGGCTCACGCAGCACACTACTCGAAGACCTACTACCGCGACCGCAAGCAGGGCGGCGGTGCGATCCAAGATGCGCTGACCCATACAGCCAATTGGTTCGAGAGCATCCTCGGCCCGACCGAAAGCGTGATATGCGATTGCTCTCATCAGGCGCTCCCTGAAGTCACTGTCGAGGACACTGTCAACGTCAGCGCCCGCAATGGCACCACGCTCGTGAACTACACGCTCAACCAGTTCCAAGCCCCGAACGAGAGCACGCACCAGTTCAATACCGCCACGGGCAGCGTGAAGGTTGAAATGCACAACCGCCGCTGGGGCCATATGCGTTTAGGGGACAAAGACTGGACTTGGCACGAGGTGCAGCCCGCCGATCGCGACGGTCCCTTCACCGAACAGGCCAACCGGTTCATCGATCTGCTTGAGGGCAAACCTTCGCGGATGTGCTCGCTCGAGGCCGCGGCCCATACCCTCCGCTTTAACTTGGCAGCCCTCGCTTCCGCCGAGTCGGGCACCCGCGTGTTTTGCGCCAAAGTAACCGACTGATCCCTCCTAATCCGCCCATGAAGACCGCCACCCGTTCCCGCGCCACCACCACCCGCCGCCCGATCAAGCGCCGCCCGGCCAAACACCGCCCCGCCGGCACCGCCGCCCGCCCGGCGAACCGAGCCATCGACATCGATATCGATGCGAATCGCCGCCTGTTGAACAATTACCGCTACGTCGAGCATGAGGCGATGCTTCATCTGGCCGGCTGGCTGCCGCGCACGGCGACTTTCGAGCTCAAGTGCGAGATGGGCCGCTCGCTCTGGGAATACTCGCAGCACGTCAATTCGCTCTACCTGCGGCTCCGCGAAATCCAGTCGCCCGCGTTTCAGAAACCCACGGACGCAGCCTTGGTCAGGCTGGTGACGGAAATGCTCAATGCGCCGGACGAGTTCGCCTTTGCCTGCGGCCTTTACCGCGTCGTCCTGCCGAGCCTGATCGCGTCCCTCGAGAGCCACGAGACCGCGACCTTTCCGAACAGCGACCAGCCGAGTGTCCATGTGATCGCGCACGCCCTTCTCGACCTCCGCGCCCAGCTCCAGCGGGTCGAGCCGCTCCTGATCGCGGCCGAAAGATCCGGCAAGTTCACCGCGACCACCCGCGCTTGGGAACGCTATCTGCGGCAACTTCTCGCCGCCTGCGGCGGCATCAGCGGGCTCGCCAAGCGCAGCCCGGCCCCGGAGGGCGCTCCCGCCTGCCGTGTGGCCTTCGTCGCCCCGCGCGAAGCGTCCCGCGACGCGCGCTTCACAAACCTTCTCGCCGACCTCGGCACCATGCCCGACGAGACCCAGTATGCGGCGCACACCGTCGAGGAATTCGAACGCTACTCCACCGAAATGCTCGCCGCCGAGACCGTCGCCTTGGTGCTCTTCGCCGTGCGCGGCATGCCTTGGGAGTTTCAATACGACACGGCCCGCCACCTCTACGACGAGGTCCGCCACTGCCTCATGGGCTACGAATGGATGCGCGCGCACGACATGGACCCGTTCCAATCCCCGCAATATCTCCACATCTACAAGTGGCGGAGCCAGTATCCGCCGCTCATGCAATATTGCATGCTCACCATGGGCAACGAGGTGCACGCCTTCCCTTATCGCCACCGCCGAGTCGAGGCCCACCAGCAGTCCGGCGACAAGCTCAGCGAGCAGTTCGTCCGCTACGACATCGCCGACGAGACCCAGCACGTGCGCTTCGGCAAACGCTGGTTGCCCGAGCTGATCAAGCATCTCGGTGAGAAGCGCTCCTTCGAGCAATACACCTCGGACGTGATCAAGGTCTGGGAGCAGGAATACCGCACGGGCAAGCTCACCCTCAACGTCGAGTAACCCGCCGCCCCGCCCGATGAGCCTCGTTCCGCAACCCGACGCGATCCGCCTCGCCATGCTCGGCAGCACGCCGGGCAACGGCCATCCCTACTCGTGGAGCGCGATGTTCAACGGCTACGACCGCGAGGCCATGACCAAGGAGTGCCCTTTCGCGGGCATCCCCGTCTATCTCAACAAGCAGCCCGCCGAGGGCCTAACCATCCCCGGCGCGAAAGTGACGCACATCCACTGTGAGGGCGGCGGCGGCTTCACGGCCGAACATGTCGCCAAGTGCGCGCTCATCCCCCACGTGGTCGCCCAAGCCACGGATGTCATCGGCCAAGTTGATGCCGTCGTGATCGCGACCGACATCGGTCGCGAACACGTCGCGCGCGCCCGGCCCTTTATCGAGGCAGGCCTCCCGGTCTTCATCGACAAGCCCCTCACCGACAACGCGCCCGACCTCCAGATTTTCCGCGAGTGGATCGCCCAGGGTAAGGCGATCATGTCTTCGAGCAGCATGCGCTACACGAAGGAATACCTGCCCTACCGCCTCTCGACACGCGAGCTGGGTGACTTGCGCTACGTGAGCATCACGACCCCCAAGAGCTGGGAAACCTACGGCATCCACGCCCTCGAGGGTATGTATCCGATCCTCGGCCCGGGTTTCATCAGCGCCCGCAACGTCGGCACCAAGGAACGCAACCTCGTGCATCTCAAGCACCGCAACGGCGCCGATATCGTGGTCGTCGCCAACTACGACATGTTCGGCGGCTTCGGCCTGCTCCAGTTAATCGGCACCGCGGGCCACGTGAACGTCACGACGGGCGACACATTCTTCTCGTTCAAGTCCCAGCTCGAGGCCTTCATCGGCTTTTTGCGCACCGGGGTCCGCCCGTTCCCAATCACCGAGACCGTCGAGCTGATGCAGCTCCTCATCGCCGGCATCCGCAGCCGCGACGAGGGCGGTCGCGAGGTCCTTCTTTCCGAAATCTAAAACCCACATTTATGAGCGCCC
>JBDNFZ010000392.1:0-8198 GCA_041689555.1 Opitutaceae bacterium
GAGCCGGCGTGCGTCCGGTCGGAGTGGAACCGTCGGCGGCCATCTCCTTCAGCAGGCTGGTCACGTAGGGGATGAGCTGTTTTTTGCGGCTCACGATTCCCGGAAGATCGAAGATTTCGTCGGGTTCGATCTGGGCGAAGCTGATCCGCTGGATGAAGCCGTCATCGCCCTTGACGACGAGCAGCGAGTTCTGGGTGTTGATGTCGGTGACCAGCAGCGCGGCGAAGGCGAGGTGTTCATCTTCGCGCAGACTCAGGAGAGCGCTGGCGATGGCCTTTGCATGCGACCAGAAATTGCCGAAGCCGAGTTCCTCGACTTGGGAGACGGCGAAGCGGAGGCCCTCCTCCTCGTAAATTTTGAAGTCCGAGCGCACGATTTTCTCGGGTGGATTCGCGAGAATCACGGAGCCGGAGTTGAAAATTTCGTCGGCGAGTTGCTTGGAGTTGACGCCGGCGATTTCGGCGAGCCAGGCGAGCATGAGGGCGTCCTTGCCGGTGGTGGTCGGGCCGTTGAGGTGCAACGTGTCGGAGATGAGTCCGGCCATCATGATCCCGGCGATCGCCGGTGAAGGCTGCAGGTTCTCGCGGCGAAAAAGATCGGCGACGATGGTGCAGGTGGAGCCGACGGGCTCGTTGATGAAGAGAATCGGCTGGGCGGTGTTGAGGGCCCCGAGGCGATGGTGATCGATGATCTCGGTGATGGTGACCTCTTCGGCGCCGCTGACGGCCTGGGTCATCTCGTTGTGATCGACGAGGACGAGACGGGTCTGCACGGGCTTGAGGATATCGCTTTTGGAGAGCACGCCGACCAAGGTGCCGTCGTCGTCGACCACCATTGCGGCGGACACGGCCATCCCGGCCAGCTTGCGGCGGACATCGGCAATCCGCGCATCGGGGTGGAACGACACGAATTTGGACTCGATCACCCGGTCGATGATCGTGGCGGTGCGCACGCCTTGGGCGGTGGTGGCCGAATCCCAAGGACTGCTGATGACGCTGACGCCGGCTGTCTGGGCGATACGAAGGATGTCGGCATCGACGGAGAGACCGCCGGTAATGATGAGGGCGCGAACGCCGAGGGTGATGGCCCGGGCTTGGATGTCGCGACGGTCGCCAACAATGATGAGCGACCGGTCGGCGGGGATGTTGTCCCGCTCGGAGATGGTCCAAAACGTGGAGACATCCATCGCGCCGACGCGGATGAAGTATTCGTCGATCCGATCGGAGTCGACCAGATGGTGCGCGGTGGCCCGGAGGGAGCGGACGATGTAGGCGAGGGAGGAGTTTACCTGCCGAAGGTGACGGGGTTCGCTGAGACGCGGAATAAACAAGCCGCCCAGATGGGGCAGCGAGATGGTTCCGACGACATGGCGGGCGGCGTCGACGACGGGCAGCAGGCGGATGTCGTGCCGATCGATCAGTTCGAGGGCCTCGGCGCAGGTGGCGTCGGGGGCGACCGAAACGAAGTCATCGACCATGAGGTCGCGCACGCGCGGGGAGACGTCGCTGAGGTAGACGGGCAGGGTCTGGTTGAAGCGGGCGAGGATGGTGTCGATCCGGGCGTTGGAGTTGCCGCAGCGCGCCGCGATGTAGCCCTTCTCGCCGCGGGCCTCCTTTAACGCCGCATAGGCGAGGGCGGAGCAGATCGAGTCGGCATCGGGATTTTTATGGCCGATGACGTAGGTGAGCGGAGGTTTGGCGGAAGCGGCGGCGGACGACATGGAGCGGGGAATGGCAGGGTGAACGGCGGCGCGGCGGCGGGAAAGCGGGAAATAAAAAACCCGGGCGCGGGTGCGTCCGGGTCTGAAAGCGGAGGAGGGTGGCTGCGGATCAGGGTCCGCGCGTGGCGACGGTGCCGTTGGCCGAGCCGAGGATGGGGCCGGAGGCGCCGCCGGTCGTGGGCGGAATCCCGTAGATGCGGCCGGTGCTGGCGGCCACGGTGCTGAACGGTATGGCCTGCCGGACGTCGATCGGTTTGGTCTGGCTCGTGCTCGTGGGATTATTGGAAAAGAGCGGACTCGTAGCGGCGGTCGAGATATTGGGATAGAACGCGATGTTACCGCCGAGAAACGCGATGTAGCCGCCGGTATCCTTGTAGACGCCCGCCGTGGCACTCCAGGTTCCGTTGGCCTGCAGGCCGCGGGTATAGATTACGGGAGTGGTCGCGCGATCGCTCATCTTGACGCCGCCGACGAATTCCCACGAAGGCGAGCGGTTGTTGGTAAAGCTGGGGTGAAGCGCATTCCGCTGGGCGCTCGGCGTGATGATGAACTGGATCGGCGTGTTTGAGTCGAAGGCGGGGTCGTTCTTGGCAAAATAGAATGAAGCGTCGGTGAGGATGTTGTTCTTGGCGAGAATCCCGGGCCATTTCCAGACGAGTTGGGCGGAATTGAGGACCGCGTTCGAGATATTGACGGGATCGGGGAGCTTGTCCTGGTTGTCGCCCGCGTAGATCTGGGCGGCCTTGAGAAGTTCGCGAATGTTGTTTCCGTCGACGGCGCGCTGGGCTTTTTCGCGCACGGTGCCGACGGTGGGAATCACGATCGCGGCCAGAATGCCGATGATCGCGATGACCGTCAAAAGCTCGATGAGGGTGAAGCCGGCGCGAAAATTGCGGGAAGAGGGTAGCATGGTGAATTACGGATGTTGGGGAGGGAAGCGGACGAAACGATACAGCGTCGGCGAATTTTCACCGAACATCCCCCATCTCAAGCAGATTCTTCCGGACGCGGACTGGACAAAGGATTTCGCCGCACCCTAGTTTGGTCGGATGAAGATTTATCTGGACGGAAAGTTTGTGGATGCCGCGGACGCCAAGGTGTCGGTTTTCGACCACGGACTCCTGTATGGCGACGGCATCTTCGAGGGGATCCGCCTCTACGGGGGCAATATCTTCCGTTTGGAAGAGCATCTGGAGCGGCTCGAATACTCGGCCAAGGCCCTGATGCTCCCGCTCCCGCTCAGCCGGGCCGAGTTGAGCGAGGCGACCTGTGAAACGTGTCGTCAAAACGGGCTGACCGACGCCTACATCCGGCTCGTGGTCACCCGCGGCGTGGGCGACCTCGGGCTGGCGCCGTGGCTCTGTCCCAAGCCCTCGATGTTCATCATCGCGAGCAAGATTTCCCTCTATCCGCAGGAACACTACGACAACGGCTTGGCGATCGTCACCGTCCGACACGCCGCATCGGACCGGCCGCGCTTCCGCCCACGATCAAGTCGCTCAACTATCTCAACAACATCCTCGCCAAGATCGAGGCGAGGCAGTTCGGGGCGTTGGAGGCGATCATGCTGAACGAACAGGGCTACGTCGCCGAGTGCACGGCGGACAACGTCTTCATCGTCCACAAGGGCGAGATCATCACGCCCTCCGCCTCGCAAGGTGCGCTCAAGGGCATCACGCGGGGCGCGGTGCTCGATATCGCGAAGGAACTGGGTATGCCTGCACGCGAGAGCGACATGACGCGCTACGACATCTGGTGTGCCGACGAATGTTTTCTCACCGGCTCGGGCGCGGAGGTGATCCCGGCCGTGAAGCTGGACGGTCGGGTGATCGGCGACGGCAAACCAGGTCCGATCACGAAGCGGGTGTTGGCGGCGTTTCGGCAGCGCGTGCTGGTCGACGGCACGCGGATCTGACGGGTGGGTCATTTCTGCGCGACCAAGGCGACACCGCGCGCCAAAGGTGCGCGCGGATTTCTTCCTTCGGCGCACTTGCCAGTGGTGGTTGAGCTGGCATGGTGTGTGCAGATCTCGATTCGAACCATGGCCAACCCTCTCAAATGCGACCTCTGCGAAAAACCCGCGACGGTTCACCTCACGCAGATCGTGAGCAACAAGGTTCATAAAGTCGACCTGTGCGAGGCCTGCGCGCAGGCCAAGGGCGTGACGGACCCCAGCGGCTTCTCGCTTTCGGATTTGTTGCTCAAGGCCTCGCTCAACCCCGAGATCGGCACCGGCGGAGCCCGGTGCGAATCGTGCGGTTTTACCCAAACCGATTTCAAGAAGCACGGCCGGTTCGGATGCCCGGTTTGCTATGAAACCTTCAAGGGCGTCGTCGAGCCCATGCTCGAAGGCATGCACAAAGGCACGACGCACACCGGCAAAGTTCCCCAGGCCGCGATCGCGCGGAAATCACTTTACGAACGCCTCAACAAGCTCGAACTCGATCTGACCGACGCGATCAAGACCGAGCGTTACGAAGACGCTGCCCGCACCCGCGATGAAATCAGCCAAGTCAAGCAAGCCCACAACCCGCCGCGCTGATCGACCGATGACCATCGCCTCGCTTATTGCCACGCCTTCCGAGCTGACGGATGCCGCCAGCAGCAAGACGGCCATCGTGCTGATGACGAGGATCCGGCTCGCGCGGAATCTCGCCGGCCAGCCCTTTCCCGGCTGGGCCAAGCCGGCGCAGCGACAAAAAATCGCGGAGATTTGCGCCGCGGCCGTCGCGGCGGCCGCCCCGCTCAAGCGCTCGCTCAACGTCGCGGTCGCCGACCTGGCGGAATTGGAAAAACAGATCCTCGTCGAGCGGCACCTCATCAGCCGCGAGTTGAGCGGCTCCAAACAAGGCAGCGGCGTGGTGATCAGCAAGGACCAGACGGTCTCGGTGATGATCAACGAAGAGGACCATCTTCGCATCCAGGTCATGCGTGCCGGGTTTCAACTCAAGAAGACCTGGAACGTAATCACCGAGCTCGACAGCTCGTTGGAAGCGTCGCTCGACTACGCCTTTTCTCCGACGCTCGGATACCTGACGGCTTGCCCGACGAACCTGGGCACGGCGATGCGGGCTTCGGCGATGATGCACCTGCCGGCGCTGGTCATCTCCAGCCAGATGGAAAAAGTCGTCCGCGCCGTGAACCAACTCGGCATGGTGGTGCGCGGTCTTTTCGGCGAGGGCTCGGACGCGAGCGGCAGTATCTTCCAGATCTCCAACCAGACGACCCTCGGCGAACCCGAGGAAGCGATCCTGAAGCGACTGAACACCGTGCTGCAGTCGATCATCGAGCATGAACTCAACGCCCGCGAAAAACTGCTTGAAGCCGACGCCGGCAAACTCTTCGACAAAATCGGCCGGGCCTACGGCATTTTGCAAAACAGCCATCTGCTCAACTCCAGCGAGGCGATGAATCTCCTCTCGCTCATCCGCCTCGGAATCGATCTCGGGGCGTTTCCCGATGCCAATCGCTCGACCATCGACCGGTTGTTCATCGAGGCGCAGCCGGGCCACCTCCAGCACGCGCAGAAAGGCGAATTCGACCCGGCGCAGCGCGACGTCCTGCGCGCGGGGCACCTCCGCTCGGAGTTTGCCAATTTCGTTCATCCCGATTTCACTCTCATCAACAGCGAAAAGATCTAAACCGCAGCCCCTTTCACGCCGATGTCCCAAGAACCCATGAACAACTTCACGCCGCGGGCCCAGCAAGTGCTAGCGCTGGCCCGCAAGGAAGCCGACCGCTTCCACCACAACTACGTGGGCACGGAGCACATTCTCCTCGGGCTGATCAAGCTCGGGCAAGGTGTCGCCGTGAGCGTGCTGCAGAAGATGGGCCTCGACCTCGAAACCGTGCGTTCGGCGGTGGAGAAGCAGGTCGGGACCGGCCAGGAAACCAAGACCCCGGGCAGCATTCCCTACACGCCGCGCGTGAAAAAGGTTTTGGCGCTGGCGGGCAAGGAAGCCAAGACGCTCAACCACTCCTACGTCGGCACCGAGCACATTTTGCTCGGCCTGCTGCGCGAGGGCGAAGGCGTCGCCGCCCGCGTGCTCAAGTCGCTCGACATCGATATCGAACGCACGCGCAACGAAATCCTGCGCGAGCTCGATCCCCAGTTTTCCGGCAGCGGCTCAGGCGAGTCCGGGTCTCCCGGCGACGAGGCCGCCGCCGGATCACCACAGCGCTCGGCGGGTTCCTCGGACGAAAAGAAAGAGGTCAAGACTCCCGCGCTCAAGGCGTTTGGCCGTGATCTGACGGAGCTCGCGCGCAAGGGCGAAATGGACCCGGTCGTCGGGCGCAAAAACGAGATTCGCCGCGTGGTGCAGATCCTCTGCCGCCGCACCAAGAACAATCCCGTCCTCATCGGCGAGGCCGGCGTGGGCAAGACGGCGATCGCCGAGGGTCTCGCGCAGGAGATTGTCGCGGGCAACGTCCCCGAGATTCTCGCGGACAAGAAGGTCATCACCCTCGACCTCGCGCTCATGGTCGCCGGCACGAAGTATCGCGGGCAATTCGAAGAGCGCATCAAGGCGGTCATGGACGAGGTCAAACGCGCGAAGAACGTCATCATCTTCATCGACGAGATGCACACCATCGTCGGCGCGGGTGCCGCCGAGGGCGCGATGGACGCCTCCAATATTTTCAAGCCGGCGCTCTCCCGCGGAGAACTCCAGTGTATCGGTGCGACCACGCTCAACGAGTATCGGAAGTATATCGAAAAGGACTCCGCGCTCGATCGCCGTTTCCAAAGCGTGAAGATCGAACCGCCGTCGGTCGAGGACACCGTGACGATCCTGAAGGGCATTCGCGGAAAATACGAAGACCACCACAAAGCGACGTTTTCCGACAAGTCGCTCGAGGCTGCCGCCAAGCTTTCCGACCGTTACATCACCGGCCGCTTCCTGCCCGACAAGGCGATCGACGTCATGGACGAGGCCGGCTCGCGCGCCCGCATTTCTGCGCTCGTGCGCCCGCCCGACATCGAGGGTCTGACGAAGGAGATCGAGGGAGTCTGCGCGCTGAAGGAAAAGGCGATTGCCGACCAGCATTTTGAAGAGGCTGCGAAGTATCGCGATTCGGAGAAGCAACTGCGCGCCAAGCAGGAAGAGGTCACGGCCGGTTGGCGGAAGTCGCGCGACGAAAAACGGATCCCGATCGACGAAGAGCTCATGATGCAGGTGGTCGCCGACTGGACCGGGATTCCGCTTTCACGGATGGAGAAAAAAGAGAGCGAGAAGCTGCTCACCCTCGAACTCGAGATTCAGAAGAACGTAGTCGGCCAGGAGGTCGCCGCCGGCGCCATCGCGCGGGCGCTGCGCCGCTCGCGGGCGGACCTCAAGGACCCGCGCCGCCCCATCGGCTCGTTCATGTTCGTCGGCCCTACTGGCGTCGGCAAGACCGAGACCGCCAAGCAGCTGGCCGCGCAAATGTTCGGCAATCAGGACGCGCTCATTCAGATCGATATGAGCGAATACATGGAAAAATTCGCCGTCTCCCGGCTGGTCGGTTCACCGCCCGGCTATGTGGGCTACGAAGAGGGCGGGCAACTGACCGAGGCCGTCCGCCGTCGACCCTACGCCGTCATCCTTTTCGACGAAGTCGAGAAGGCCCATCCGGACGTGTTGCAATTGCTCCTCCAGATTTTGGAAGACGGTCGCCTCACCGATTCGCTCGGCCGCACCGTCGATTTCCGGAATACGATCATCATCATGACGAGCAACGTCGGCGCCGCGCTCTTGCAGCGTCAGACTTCCATGGGATTCGCGGCCGCCGCCTCGACCTTCAACGATGCCGAGAAGATGCGGGAGAAGGTGCTCGAGGAGGCCAAGCGCATCTTCAAGCCCGAGTTCCTCAACCGCATCTCGGACATCGTTTTCTTCCGACCCCTGGACAAGAACGACCTGATCAAGATCGTCGAGATCGAGATCACGAAGTTCGCGAAGCGTCTCGTGGACCGAAAGATCACCTTGGAATTCTCGACGGAGGCCAAAGCGCTCTTGATCGATAAGGGCTATGACGAGAAATACGGCGCCCGGCCCTTGCGCCGTGCGGTCGAGCACTACGTCGAAGACCCGCTGGCCGAGGCTCTGTTGCGAGGTGACGTGAAGGAAGGGGAATTGGTCACCGTCGAGCGCGATGGCGACAAGCTCACCTTCAAGCAAAAAACCCCTCCGGCGACCACGGGCGTCGCGCCCTGATCGACACGAAGCCCGGTTCAAGAACAACCCCGTCCGCTTTTCCCTGCGGCGGGGTTTTTTTGCGGGATTGATACCCGTCGCCGAAGGTCGGTTTGGCTCTTTGCCCTCCGGCGGCGAGAGGGAAACACGTTTGCCTAGGCGGCTGACCCTGACTTCTTGAACTCATGAAATTGCGGACATGGGGGCGATGGTTGGGAGCCGGACTTGCGCCGCTGTGGTTGATGGGCATCGAACCGATCCCGGCAATCGAAGTGCCGCAAGCGCCGACACCGACCCGCCTAGCC
>JBDNFZ010000393.1:0-27049 GCA_041689555.1 Opitutaceae bacterium
CGCGTCGCCCTCCTCACCGGTTGCGCGCAACAGGTCCTCTCGCCCGACATCAACACCGCCACCATCGCCGTCCTCGCGCAGCAGGGCGTCGAGGTCATCGTCCCGCCCGCGCAAGGCTGCTGCGGCGGACTCGCCTGGCACACCGGCGACCTCGCCGCCGCCCGGGCCTTCGCCCGTAAAAACCTCGACGCCTTCCCCGCCGACGTGGACGCGATCCTCACCAACGCCGCCGGCTGCGGCTCCGCGATGCACGAGTATCACCTCGTCCTCCGCGGCACGCCCGACGAGGCGCGCGCCGAAACCTTTCGCCACCGCGTCACGGACGTGAGCGCCTTCCTCCAAAAACTCGGCCTCCGCACCCCGCCGCCCGGCGGCCGCGTGCCCCGCCGCATCGCCTACCACGACGCCTGCCACCTCGCCAACGCCCAGGGCGTGCGCGCCGAACCCCGCGCCCTCCTCCGTGCCATCCCCGGCGTCGAGGTCATCGAGCTCGCCGACGCCCACCTCTGCTGCGGCAGCGCCGGCACGTATAACCTCGACCAGCCCGACATCGCCGCCTCCCTCGGCGAGAAAAAAGCCCGCGCCGTGATCGCCAGCGGCGCCGAGGTCGTCGCCAGCGGCAACATCGGTTGCCTCACCCAACTCTCCGCGCACCTCGAAAAACTCGGCTCCCCGATCAAGGTCAGCCACACGTTTCAAGTCCTCCGCGATGCCTACGCGGCCCCGCCCGCCGGCTCGGCTTAGCGCCGCCTCTCGCACGCCGTCCCCCGCCTCCACCCCGCCCCATGGATCCGTTTCTCCTGCTCCTGATCGGCATCGTGATCGTTGTCGGCGGTATCGTCTTCCTCAAACTCCACGCTTTCATCGCGCTCTTCGCCGCCGCGATCGTCGTGTCCGCGCTCACCCCGCGCGCCACCATCGAGCAGGCCGTGCTCGCGCAGAAACGCCCCGCGGCCGAGGCCAAGGCCCGCGCCGACGAACCTCTCGGCGCGAAACTCGCCAACCGCTTCGGCGCCACCTGCACCAGCCTCGGCGTCCTCATCGCCATGGCTTCCATCGTCGGCGTCTGCCTCCTCCACAGCGGCGGCGCCGATCGCATTGTGCGCTCGACGCTCGGCCTCTTCGGGGAAAAACGTTCCCCGCTCGTCTTCGCCACCAGCGGCCTCGTGCTCGGCGTGCCGGTGTTTTTCGACACGGTCTTTCTCCTGCTGATTCCGCTCGCCCGCGCGATGGCGACACGCACCGGGAAAAACTACCTGCTCTACGTCCTCGCGATCGCCGTCGGCACGACGATGACCCACTCGCTCGTCCCGCCGACGCCCGGACCGCTCTTCGTCGCCAACGCCCTCAAGGTCGACCTCGGCACCATGATGATCGCCGGGCTCTTGCTCAGCGCCTTCACCGCCGGCGCCGGGCTCCTCTACGCCTTCTGGGCCAACCGCCGCTGGCCGACCGGGGTGCGCGCGCCGTCCGACCAATCCGCCGCCGCGCCGCTTGCCACGCGCGACGACTCCGCGTTGCCCCCGCTCTGGCTCGCCCTCGCCCCGATCGTAATCCCCGTGGTCCTGATCTCGGGCTCCACCTTGGCGGACATCGTCGCGCTCCCGCCCACCCTCAACGCCGTGGTCGACGCCCTCGGTCATCCCAACATCGCCCTCGCCATCGCCGCCGCCATCGCGCTGGTCACGGTCGCGACCCGACCCGGCAGCGATCCCAAAACCGTCAAGGACACCGTCCAAGCCTCGCTGGCCGACGCGGGCCTGATCATTTTAATCACCGCGGCGGGCGGGGTTTTCGGCGGCGTTTTGCAGGAGACCGGCGTGGGCGAACGCATCCAAGGCCTCGCCCGCGAGTATCGCATAGGCGTGCTGCCGCTCGCCTTTCTGGTGACGGCCTTGATCCGCACCGCCCAAGGCTCGGCGACCGTCGCGATGGTCACGAGCGTCGGCATCGTCGGGGCCTTCGCGACGCCCGAGACGCTGGGCTGCCACCCGGTCTATCTCGCCCTCACCATCGGCTGCGCGTCGAAGATTGTCCCGTGGATGAACGACAGCGGCTTCTGGGTCGTCTCCAAAACCTCCGGCCTGACCGAGCGCGAAACCCTCCGCACGATGTCGGTGATGTTTTCCGTGATGGGCGTGGTCGGTTTCGTGACCGTGCTCGTCGCCGCGTCGCTCTTCCCTCTCGTGTAACTCCGGCTCTCGGCACCGATCCCGCACTGTTTTTCGAGCCGGTTCCCGTTTGGCCGATCTTGTGCGACAAACGGCTCGCCCCCCGCCTCCCCGCCTATTGTCTTATCTCGTGATCTCCGCCGCCATCGTCGTCCGCCTGCTTCTCTGGTGGCTCCTCGCCGCCGTTGCGGTTGGCAAGTTCCAGCTCCTGCAGCGCCTCCCGCCGCCCGCGATCCAGGCCATCATCTTGCTCCTCACGGCCGGCCTCGTGGGCCTTTACCTCCGTTTCAATCCGGTGCGGACGTGGATCGACAGTCTGTCGCTTCGCGCCCTGGTCCTCGTCCATGTCACCCGTTTCGTGGGCGTCTATTTCCTGATTCTGCATCATCGCGGAGAACTCCCTTACGCCTTCGCGGTGCCCGGGGGTTGGGGCGACATCGTCGTCGCGTTGTCCGCGCTGGTCGTCGCCTTGGCTCCCTTTGCGCCTGCTTTCCGGCTCCGGGCTGTCCGCATCTGGAATGTTGTCGGGCTCCTCGACCTTGCTCTCGTCGTCTTCACCGCCGCGCGCCTCGGGCTCGCCGACCCGCTCTCGATCCGCGCCCTCACGCACTTGCCACTCAGTCTGCTTCCGACATTCTTGGTCCCGATTCTGATCGCGACCCACATCATCATCTACCTCCGCCTCGCGCGCGCGGACGCCCAGCCGGCCCGGTCTTGAAGCTGGCTCGCTGGCAGGCTCCGGACGGCTTCCGTCTCGGATGAATGGGCACAAAAAAACGGGGCCGGATTGCTCCGGCCCCGTTGCGTAGAGGTCACTTGGTCAGGTCTCGATCAGAGGCCCAGCAAGCGCTTCCAATTGAGGCGGTATTCGAGCGTCGCAATCCCGAGCAGTGCGAGCACCGCGGAGAAGCCGACGACGAATTCCACGTTCGATACGGTAACGAAAGAAAGCAGCAGCAGGGTCGCAGCGATGACGCCGGGGATGACCGCAGTGGTGTTGATGATATTTTTCATAGGTATGTGTCCTTTTTTAAACCCGACTCCCGATGAGTCAGGTCACGTATAATACGGTATCTGCTTCAATAGTTGAAATCGCATCTACCTATCTCAACCATAGTCATAACCTATGGAACTGCATCAATTGCGCTACGTCGTCGCCGTCGCCGAAACGGGCAACTTCACCCGCGCCTCCGAACGCGCTAACGTAAGTCAACCCTCACTAAGCCAACAAATAATAAATCTTGAAACCGAGGTTGGGCGTAAGCTTTTCCACCGCTTAGGCCGCAAGGCTGTGCTCACCGAAGCCGGCGAGGTTTTCCTCGAACGCGCGCGGCGAATCCTCTTTGAGATTGAAAATGCAGCCAAAGAATTGGGCGATCACCCCACATTGGAGCGCCGGATCACCGTCGGAGCCATCCCGACCGTCGCTCCCTATCTCCTGCCGACGCTGATCACGCGGTGCCGAGAGCGGCATCCCAATCTCCAAATCGATGTCCGCGAAGATTTTCTCACCCATTTGACCCGCGCCGCCGTCGAAGGTGAAGTCGATCTCGCCGTCGTGGTCCTACCCATCCGCGACGCCCGACTTTCGATCGAACCGCTGCTCACGGAACCTCTCCTCCTCGTCGTCGCCAAGAACCACCCCTTGGCCGCAAAGCCCCGCGTCAAAGCCCCCGATCTCGCCGGCGAGACCTTTGTGATCCTCGGCACCTCCAGCTCCCTCGCCGAACAAATTCAGCGTTTCTGCGGCGACCACCATTTCGAACCGCGCATCGGTTTTCGCTGCGCGCAGGTCGCGACGGTCAAGGCCTTGGTCGGCCTCGGGGTGGGTATCTCGATCTTGCCGCAGGTCGCCCGTGATCCCGACGACGCGCGCGCCCTTGTTTACATTGAACTCTCCGGTGGCTCGCCGACCCGCGAACTCGCCATTATCCGCCACCAGCAACGCTACCAGAGCCGCGGGGCCGAGCAGTTCCTGACCTTGCTCCGCGACTACGCCGCCGAGCTCACCGCCCGGACCTGATCGCCGCCCCCGGGGACCGGCGCTGTCCCTTAAGTCGCGCGTCACGATTTTCCGGTTCGGTTTCGTAAGGGTAGGCAGCCCGCTTGCGGGCGCGGTTTGGCGCGCGCCAGCGCGCTGGGCTAAGCCGGAGCCGTTTGTGAGATCAAACCGGATTACCTTGGAGCCGACCTCGCCCGGGCCTCCCGCCGCCTGCGGAGTTGCTCTTTACCGGAAAGGACCAAGGGTCCGACGATCCATGCCCGCGCCCGACGAACCTCACGCCCTCACGCCCAGGCGCGAGCTCGTCACGCTGATGGTCCTCGCCGCCGTGCAATTCACGCACGTGCTCGATTTCATGATCATGCTGCCGCTCGGGCCCCAGCTCATGCGCACGTTTGCGATGAGCCCGGCCCAGTTCACCTACCTCGTCGCCGCCTACGGGCTGGCGGCGGCGCTGAGCGGTTTCGCGGGCGGATTCGTGCTGGACCGCATTGATCGGAAGCGTGCGCTCCTTTGGGTTTACGCCGGCTTCGGGCTCGCCACGTTCGCCTGCGGGCTCGCGCCGACCCACGACACCCTCCTGCTCGCCCGGCTCGCCGCCGGCGCCTTCGGCGGTATCTCCGGCTCGCTCGTCACCGCGATGATCGGCGATATCATACCTCCGACACGCCGGGGCCGCGCGATGGGTTTCGTGATGTCGGCCTTCCCCTTGGCCTCGGTGTTGGGCGTGCCCATCGGCCTGATCCTCGCCGGCAAATTCGACTGGCACGCTCCGTTCTTTATGCTCGCGGGCTGCTCGGCCGTGATTCTCCTCGGCGCCGCGCTCGCTCTGCCCCATTTGCGCACCGCCGTGAAGAACCACGAGCCCATCCGGCAGATGCGCGAGATCCTCACCCATGGCATTCACCTGCGAGCCTTCGCCGTCACCGGGTTTCTCGTCATGGCCGGCGGCTGCATCATCCCGTTTCTCGCCCCGTCGTTCGTGATCAATTTCGGCCTCGCCGAATCCGATCTGCCCAAGATCTACGCCTTCGGCGGCATCGCCGCGTTCATCAGCGCCCCGATCGTCGGCCGGCTCGCGGATCGGATCGACCGGCTGCACCTCCTCGCCGGCCTCTCCGCCGTCGCCTCCGTCGTCGTGTTGATCCTGACCAATCTTACCTCGACCAACCTGATCGGCGCCTGCGCGATCATGGCCGCGTTCATGGTCACGATGTCGGGCCGTTTCGCGCCGGCGATGGCCATGATCACCGACGCGGTCGAGTCACGCTACCGGGGCGGTTTCATGAGCGTGAACTCCGCCCTGCAACAGGCGTGCAGCGGCGCCGCCACCCTTCTCGCCGGCGTTTTCATCACGACCGCAGCGGGCGGCCGGCTGGTCGGGTTCCCGGTGCTGGGTCTCGTCTCGGTCGGCTTCTTTGCCCTCACCCTCGTCTGCGCCGCCCGCCTCCGCCGCGCCGCGCCCCACGTCGCCCGTGCGGCCCGTGACCCGGCCGTGACCGCAAACCTCGCGCCGACCTGAATGCGGTTGCGACGACGCCCGCCCCGCCTACCTCTCTGCCATGCCCGCAACCCTCACCGCGCCCATCCCTGCCGCCGCGTCGCCCCGCCCGCCCGCCCGGCCCGAGTTGCTCGCACCCGCCGGCGACTGGGAGTGCGCCCGCGCCGCCGTCGAGAACGGCGCCGACGCCATCTACTTCGGCCTCGAGCGTTTCAACGCCCGGATGCGCGCGAAAAATTTCACCCAGGCCGACCTGCCCGCGCTCATGGCGTTTCTCCACGGCCGCGGCGTGCGCGGCTACGTCACCTTCAACACCCTCGTCTTCACCGCCGAGCTGCCCGACGCCGAGGCCTACCTCCGCGCCATCATCGCCGCCGGCGTCGACGCCGCGATCGTGCAGGACGTCGGCATCTGCCGGCTCATCCGCGCGCTCTCGCCCGATTTCCCGATCCACACGTCAACGCAGATGACCGTCACCAGCGCCGCCGGCGTGGACTTCGCACGCGACCTCGGCGCGCAGCTCGTCGTCCTCGCCCGCGAGAACTCCATCGTCGAGATCGAAAAAATCCAAGCTGCGCAAGCGGCCTCCGGCCTCTCGCTCCCGTTGGAGGTCTTTGTCCACGGCGCCCTCTGCGTCGCCTACTCCGGCCAGTGCCTCACGAGCGAAGCCCTTGGCGGTCGCTCCGCCAACCGCGGCGAGTGCGCCCAAGCCTGCCGCCTTCCCTACGACCTCATCTCCGACGGCGTGAAGGTCGATCTCGGCGATCGCCGCTACCTCCTCAGTCCCCAAGACCTCGCCGGCCTCGACGTCCTCCCCGATCTCGTGCGCGCCGGCGTCGCCTCTTTGAAAATCGAGGGCCGCCTCAAATCCCCCGAATACGTCGCCAGCATTACCCGTGTTTACCGCCAGGCCCTCGATAAAATCTGCGGCCCCTCTGTTCCGGCTCTCAGCTCGCAGCCCTCGGCTCTCAGCTCCGCCTCGGCCTCCGCCTCCGCCCACTACGAACTCCAGATGGCGTTCTCTCGCGGCCAATACACCGGCTGGTTCCGCGGCATCGACAACCAGGAACTCGCCCACGGTCGCTTCGGCACCAAACGCGGCGTCTTCCTCGGCGCGATCACGCGTGTCGCCGGCGAGTCCGTCGCGTTCCGTCCCGCCGCAGCCGTAAAGCCCGGCGACGGCATCGTCTTTGACGCCGGCAATCCCGCCGAACGCGAAGAGGGCGGCCGCATCTATCAGGTCGAGCCCGCCCGCGATGCTTCCGGCGACACCGTGCTGCGCTTCGGCCACGGCGACATCAACTGGTCCCGCGTCCGCGCCGGACAGCTCGTCTGGAAAACCAACGACCCCGCCCTCGACCGCGAGCTCCGCGCCACCTTCGAGGGCGAAAAAGTCCGTTTTCAACGCCCGGTCACGCTCGAAGTCCACGGCCATGCCGGCACCGTGCTCACCCTCATCGCCCGCGACGCCCTCGGTCACGTCGCGCAATCCGCCTCGACCCTGCCCCTCGCCGCCGCCGACAAACAACCGCTCACCAGCGAGCGGCTCCGCGACCAGCTCGGCCGCCTCGGCGGCACGCCCTTCACCCTCGGCGAGCTGCACAACCACCTCGAGGGCGAGGTCATCTTGCCCGTCAGCGAACTAAACCGCCTCCGCCGCGAAACCATCGCAGCCCTCGCGCAACTCGCCACGCAGCCTCCCCGCTGGTCGCTCTCCGCCACCTCCGGTCTCTCTACGCTCAACGCTCAGCTCCCAACTCCGCCCCCCCCGGCGACGGTCCCGCCCGAGCTCATCATCGTCGTCCGCAGTCTCGAGCAAGTCGACGCCGCCCTCACCTGCCCCGGCATCGCGACCCTCTATTGCGAGTTCGAGAACCCCAAGCACTACCGCGACGCCGTCCAAAAATTCCGCGCCTGGCAGGCCCGGTCCGCCTCTGATTCCGTTTCCGGCTCTCAACTCTCAGCTCTCAACTCTCGGCTTTCGCCGCCGCCGGCGGCCTCCATCTGGGTCGCTCCGCCCCGCATCACCAAACCCGGCGAAGAATGGATTCTCCAACAGGTCCGCTCCTGCGAAGCCGACGGCTACCTCATCCGCAACTACGACCACCTCGCCTATTTCGCCGCCGACCGCAAACGCGGTGACTTCTCCCTCAACGTCGCCAATCCCCTCACCGCCGCGCACTACCTCCGGCGCCACGGCCTCGAGCGCGTCACCGCCAGCTACGATCTCAACATCACCCAGCTCGAAGCCCTCCTCCTGGCCGCACCCGGCGCGTGGTTCGACCTCACCATCCAGCAGCACATGCCCATGTTTCACATGGAGCACTGCGTCTTCTGCGCGTTTCTCTCCACGGGCAAAGACTACCGCGACTGCGGCCGGCCCTGCGACACCCACCGCGTCACCCTCCGCGATCGCGTCGGTGCCGAGCTGCCGCTCAAGGCCGACGCCGGCTGCCGCAACACCGTTTACAACAACCGCGCTCAGACCGGCGCCGATTACGTCGCCCGCCTTCTCGAACTCGGCGCCCGCAGCTTCCGCGTCGAGTTCGTCAACGAGGGCGCCGACGAGGTCCGCCGCACCGTCGCGCGTTACCAACAACTCCTCCGCGGCGAGATCACCGGGGCCCACGTCTGGCGCGAACTCAACCTTCTCAATCAGCTCGGCGTCACGCGCGGCCAGATGGAGACCGCCCCCCAGTTCATCACCAAGAAAAAGTAGGCGTTCCGCGCCTCCGTGTAGGAGCAAATTTATTTGCGACCCGCGCCGCGCCTAGGCCAAGGCGTCGTCAAATTCGTTTCACCGATCTTTCCGCTTTCGTCTTTCGTCAGCGTTTGCCCGCGGGAGAGAAAGAGAAAGATTAAGACATAGTGAAAGACCACGGGCGACGAGGCCCCGCCCCCGCCGCCCAAGCTCCCGTCAAGAGCCTCTCCGAACATCGGCGCACCGTAGGTCCGCTCGCCAGCGCGCGCCCGCGCCGCGACCGGAGCGCGCGCAAGCGCGCTCGCAAGCGCGCTGGCCTACCCGGAACCTGTCTTGGGCCATTCAGATAGGCCCCGCGCCGCGCCGACCGCCCGCGCTCACTTCGCGCGCTGGATCAATTCCACTTCGTAGCCCTCGGGCGCGTCGATGAAGCCGATCATCGACCCGCTCCCGGACAGCGTCGGTCCGTCGCTCAACTCATAGCCCTTCGCCTTCGCCGCCGCCGCGAACGCGACGAGATCCTCCACCTCAAACGCGAGGTGCATCAGATCCGGCTGCACCGCCACGCTCGGCGCACCCGGCGGCATCTGGCAGATCTCGATTTCCTCGTCGCTGTTCGGCGTCCCGATGAACGCGAGCTGCGCCCCGCGCGGCGAAGTGTGCCGCCGCAGGACCTTTAGGCCGAGCGCGTCCTCGTAAAACGTCACCGTGCGCGCCAGATCGTTGACCCGCATCCGCGTGTGCAGAAGTTTTTTGACCATAATAGGGCACAGGCTGGACTCCATTCCCGCCCGGGGCCAACCTCATTTCTCCGGACTAAGTTTGATCGTCATCATGCGTCGCCTATCCCTCGTATTTTTTCTCGCCGCCGCGCTCGCGTCCGCGCTTTCGGCCCAGCCGATAGACCGCCGTGCCCTCGTCACCCGTCACAACCCCACCATCACCCGGGTGGATCCGTGGGCCCCCGTTTCGGTCGGCAACGGCCGCTTCGCCTTCACCGCCGATGTCACCGGCCTCCAGACCTTCGCCGACCATTACCAGACCAACGGCATCCCGCTGAATACCCTCGCGCGCTGGGCCTGGCACGAGGCGCCCAATCCCGAGGGCTTCAAACTCGCCGATACCTACAAGCCCTACGACCAGCACGGCCGCACGATCGACTTTGCCGTCGAGACCGAAACTCCCGCCGGACGCTACCTGCGGTCCTCGCGGCGCGTGCTGCCGCTCGCGCAGCTCGCGCTCGACTTCACCCGCGCCACCGGCACGCCCCTCCAGCCCGACGATATCCGCGCGATCAGCCAGTCCCTCGATCTTTGGTCCGGCACCGTCACCAGCCGATTCACTCTCGTCGGGCTTCCCGTTACCGTGACGACCGCGTGCGATCCCGCCACCGATACCCTCTCGGTGCGCGTGAATTCACCGCACGTCACCGCGGGCAAACTCGGGGTCCGCCTCACCTTCCCCCGCGGATTTAACGCCGCCACCGCCGAGAATCCCGCCCTCGACTGGACCCAGCCCGAAACCCACCGCACCACCGTGACGGGCCAGACCGATCGCTCGATCGTTCTCGTCCGCACCCGCGATACCGCACGCTACCACGCCGCGCTGGCCACGACCGGACCGGCCCGTTTCACGCCCACCGGGCCCCATGGGTTCGTCGTCCGCGCCGCGTCGGGCGATACCCTCGAGTTCACCCTCGCCTTCGGGGCCGAGGCCACTTCCCAGATACCCGCCCCGGCCGCGGTGCGGATTGCGAGCGCGACCCAGTGGGGGAAATTCTGGTCGACGGGCGGAGCCGTGGACTTCACGGGCAGCACCGATCCCCGCGCCGCCGAGCTCGAGCGCCGCGTCGTGCTTTCCCAATACCTCACCGCCCTCCAAAACGGCGGCGACCTTCCCCCGTCCTCCGGCGGTCTCACCGTCGTCACCGCCGACGGGAAACATGCCTCCGAGCAACTCTGGTGCCTGCAGGCGCACCTTGCGCTCTGGGGTCGCGACGAGGCGCTCGCCCGGTCGCTCGCTTAGTATCAAAGCCAACTCCCCGCCGCCCGCGCCCTTGGCGCCGAGCGCGGTCGCCGCGGAGCCCGCTGGCCGGCTCTCGTCGGCCCGGACGGACGCGAAACCCCCGGGCGTCACACCCTCGTCATCTCGAACCAGCCGCATATCGTCCAGCTGGCCGAGCTGCTCTACCGCAATTCCCCGACCACCGCCACGCTCGAGCGTTACCGCGAGCTCGTGCAGGAAACCGCCGAGGGCATGGCCTCCATGCTCTTTTGGGATAAAACCCGCTCGGTCTATGGCCTCGGGCCGCCCGTGGCCGTCAACTCCGGTGACTTCGATCCCGCAACCGGCGCGAATCCCACCTACGAACTCGCCCTTTGGTCGCGCGGTCTCGAAATCGCGCAGGAATGGCGGGACCGGCTCGGCCTCGCCCGCGAAGGCGCCTGGGAAAAGATGCGCAACGCGCTCGCGCCACTGCCTCAAAAGGACGGGCGATATGTCACCCTCGAGACCAAGCCCGACACCTGGGACCATCCCGCCAGCCGCCGAGGGTGCCCTTCTTTTCTCATGGCCTTCGGACGACTGCCCGGAACCGGCGTGGATCGCGCGATCATGCGCCGCACCCTCGATGCGACCCTGGCGAACTGGGATTGGGCGACGCGCACCAACGGGCGCGATTACCCGATCATCGCGATGACGGCGGCGCGGCTCGGCGCACCCAAGCTGGCCCTCGATATCTTCTTTAAGTCCTACGCCAACAACACCTATCACACCAGCGGGCACAACCCGCAGGCCGGCGGTTCCCCGGTCCATCTCGCCGCCAACGGGGCGCTCCTTTCCGCCCTCGCCATGATGGCCGGCGGCTGGGACGACTCGCCCCCGGGCACCGCTCCCGGGTTTCCCCGCGACGGCTCGTGGACGGTCCGCGCCGAGGGTCTCAGCCGACTGCCGTAGGCGGGACGTTGCATGTAACGCGGGCAACGGGCCGCGCGCCCGAAGCTCAAGACATCTCTCAATACCAGCGGCCCTTGATTTTTAGACTTCAGGAGAACGAAGGTAGAACCGGGACCTCCGGGCCCGGTTCAAGGGGAGCATCCGCCAAAACCCGCCGGGCCCGGAGGTCCCGAGGCTACCCGGGAAAGTCTGATTCTCACCGGACGTTGGGCTAACGCCACCGCAGCGCACGCGGCCATCACTCCAGATGGAAAACTTCTCCTAGATCCCGCGCCGCCGGGCTGTTGTCCGCGTTGCTCGGCATGACGGCGCGCATGTGGACCCACCAGCGCCGGCACACCTCGGTCCGCGCAATGGCGGCCCATCGCGCCTCGTCCTCGATCTCGGCATAGCCGAAGAGCTGCCGCGTCCCCGGGTGCAGGAAAATCGAGTAGTTGTGCACGCCATGGGCTTTGAGCACAGCCTCCAATTCGGGCCAGATCGGCTGATGGCGATGGCGATACTCCGGCTCGGAACCGGCGTTTACCGACATGACGAAAGCTTTGCGGGTCATCGGGGAAAAAGCGGGGCTCGGCTCACGATTTTGCCGGCGCGGGTGTCGCCGCCTTGGTCTTGGGCGTGGCGACGGTGCCCGGTGGCAGCGTCGCCTTCAAATCGGCGAACCGCGTCTGCGCCGGCCCGGCCGGGGCATAGCGCAGACCGTGCTCGATGAGATCCGCGGCGCCCTGAAATTCCCCGGTGTTGATGCAGAGCTGGGCGGCGAGATACACGAGCTTGAGACGCTTCGGATTCAGGTCCACGCCCTCGAAAAGCATGCCCAAGACATCCGGTTTTGGTTTGTCCAAGCTCCGCGCGTAAGTGTCGCCGATGAGTTCGTAAAGCTCCGGCATCGGCGGCGGCTGCAGGCGCGCGATGAAAAGCGGCGCGACGATCCCGGCCGTCTGCGCCGGGGAGAACTTTCCCTCGGGCGCGCCGGGCGCCGCCAGCGCGGCTTCCGAGCGCAGGCGCGCCAGCTCCAGATACGCCAGCGGCCGGACGACTTTGGCGGCTGTGGCGGCTTCGAGGAATTTTTTTGCGCGGTCGGCGTTGCCCGCCTCGCGCTCGTAGAGGCCGAGGGCCGCCAACAGGCGCGGGTCGCGCTCGCCGCGCGTGTAGGGCGTGATCAGCGCCGCGCGCGCCGGGTCCGCGTGCCCGGCGAGCAGGAGCGCCTCGCCCTTGATCCGGCCCACCTCGGATTCGGTGGCGTCGCGCAGCACGAGCGGTCCGCCCGCACTCAGGCCCTCGCCTTTTTTTGAGCTCCAGCCGAGGGATTTGTAATTCGTGAACTCGATATAGCCGCGCACTTCCAGCAGCATGTCTTTGTAACCGATGCCGAAGCAGTCCTTGAACATCGGCTCGATGACCGGCTCCCTGGCCGACCGCGTGATGAAGGCCACGAAACCCTTCTGATAACGCTGCCCGGTCTGATAGAGGCACATGTGGACAAATGCGGTGGCCTGCTTCGACCACTTGCTGCCGATGGAATTGCGCGCGACGGCGGAGTCGTGGGTGACGGCAAACATCTCCGCGAGCGGCATCAGCCCGGAGCGAGCGAGCGCGGCGTTGAAACCGCGGTCCTCGGCGGCGGCGGTGAGCGCGACGGCCGTGGGGTCATCGGCCGAGCCGAGCGCGTTGAGGGTCGCCGCGTTGGCCTGGCTGATGGAGACGGTGTTGGGGTCTTCGAGCTTGCCGAATTCGATCAGGGTGGGGCTCACCTGCATGTCCATGAGCAACTGCGTGAGCCCTTCCTCAAGCCACGCCGCCATCCGCGGTGTGGAGCGGACGAGCAACGAGCGGACGTATTCTCGGTAGAGCTGCTTGTAGGAATCGACCTCGATGGCACCGTTGTTCTCGACGCCGTTGAGGCCGATATCGAGCCCCGTCAGGTTGAGCTCTTTCGTCTGCAGATCGACCACGATGGTCGCGCGTTCGGGGTTGCGGAGAAAGAGACTGGCCATGCCCTGCTGCGGGCCGGCGTCGGCGTTTTTGGGGACAAACGCACCGAACTTCCCGCCCCTGCCGCAAAGGATGATCGTGACCGGCGTCGGGCTACGGCCGATGAGCGCGGGCCACACGATGCCAACGGCCTGGTTGAAAAGATCAAAATCCCTGAGGAGCCCCTTCGTCGCGCGATCGCTGGCGTTGGAAATGATCTCGAAGCCCGGGATCTCGGTATGGCGCCACGCCTCGGGCGGCGGCAGGTCGCGTGCATCGGTGACCGTATAGACCGGAAGCGTGACCACCGCATCACCCGTGACCGCGGCGATGTCCACCGCGTAGAGCGACGGGAGGAAGGAGGCGAGCGTCAGCCCGAGCGTAAACCGGCGAAAAAGCATCGGAGCATTCATAAACGTGTGGTCCTGAATTGTGGCGGCCAAAACCGGGGGGGCGCAGGAGTAAGGACAGGCCCTCCATGCCAAGGCAAGAGTGCCTTCATGCGGGGATTTCCCCTCTTGCCTCGCCCCGCCGCGCCCCGGCAATCTCCGAGCGCAATCGCGCTCGGGTGGTGGAATGGCAGACACGAAGGTCTTAGAAGCCTTTGCCGTAAGGTGTGCAGGTTCGAGTCCTGTCCCGAGCACCAGATTTGCCTTCGACTGACGCTCGTCTCCTTGCCCTGCGCCGCGAAATCCTGATTCTCAACCCCATGCCTCGACCCACCCTCGCCCTTGTTCTCTTCCTCGCGATCGCCGCCCTCGCCGCTCGCGCCGAAACCGTCACCCTCACCAAGTCCGCCATGCTCAAAGCCGAGCGCAGCATCGTCTCGCTCAAAGCCGGCACCGTCGTCGAGTTGCTCGCCCGCGATGATCAAAATCTTACGGTTCGTTTCAACGAAGTAACCGGCAAGATTCCGGTCGCCAGCATCGTCGGAACACCCGCGGCTGCAAAGCCAGAGCCCAAGAAAACCGAGGCCAAGAAACCCGAAGCCAAGAAACCGGAGGCCGCGAAGCCCGCCCCGCCCTCGACCCCGCGCACGGCTGAATCCACCTACGGCAAGGCCGTCGAGAAAGCCCGGCAAAACGCCGACAAGCATGAGAAGAGCCTCGTGAAACCCACCGACGAGATCCTCGGAAAGTAGCTCCGCCGACCCGTCCCCGCGCGCAGTCAAAAAAACAGCAAAGCTTCAGTCTCATCCCTTGGACACTTGCTTCGCGGACCTTCGGGGAACGAAGGTAGCACCGGGCTCCGGGCCTGGTTCAAGCAACCCTCCGGCAAAACGGTAGTGGGTCAGCTTGATTGTTGATCGAAGGCGGAAGCGGCTTTACGCCGCGATTCCGGCGGGCTCCTGCAAACCTCGCGGCATAAAGCCGCCCCCTCAGCGCAAACCGGCCCACGACCGGAAAAACCGGTCGGGCCCGTTCCCGAGCCTTCCCGACAAACTCTTATTTTCACCGACCGTTGGCAATCAGGGTGCCACGCCGAGCCGGTCGCCCATCTTGGCGTAGGTCTCGATGTGCTGCGCGCTTTGGGCCGCGATGTCGGCGTCGAACCGGATGCGCCCCGCCTGAAAGAGCGTGATCACGCACGAGCCGCCGAAAGCGAAGAGCCCCTTCTCGTCCCCCTTGGCGTAGTCGCGGCCGAGAATCATGCTCTGCACAATGCTGCCGACATTGGTCGCGCCCACCTCGAGCATCGCCACCGTGCCGAAGCCCGGCGCGACGATCTCCGTGAGCTCACGCTTGTTCTCCACGAGGTAACCGAGATTGCGACGGAGGGCGACCGGGTTGACCGAGTAAAGCCAGCCGTTGATCGGCTTCGCCTCGTTCGGGGTGCCGCCCACGGGAAAGTGAAACCGGTGGTAATCCACGGGGCAGAGCCGGGAGACGAGCATCGCCCCGCCGGCATATTTGCGCGCCAGCGCGCGTTGATCTTCCGGCAACCCCGCCTCACCGAGCAACTCGGCCAGCGTGAACGTGACGCCTTTGACGTAAAATCCGTCGGTGGACCCGACGTTTTGAAACGCGAGATGGCGCCCGTCGGCGGGGAAGACCGCGACCTTTTCGCCCGGCGCGATGGGCCGAGCCTCCGTTTTAAGCGCCCGGTAGAAAAATTCGTTGAACGTCTTGAAGTCGAAGGGCGACTTCACGAACTCGTCCACATCGAGCCCGTATTTCGCGATGAACGGCAGGATTTCCAGCGCGCTGTCGCGCTTCGTCATCTTCCGCCCATACCACTGCGAAAACCACGCGCGTTTCGCCAAGGCCCACACGAAAAAACGCCCGACCGGATTTCCATAGGCGAAACGCAGCCAGCCCTCGCCGTAGATCTGCTCGGTCTTCAGCTCACGGGCATAGCGGTCGTAGTAACGGATGGGTTCGGCGGACATGCGTGGGCAGGCTCAAGCATAGGCGCACGCGCGCAAAGGAGAAAAGCGGCGGGCCGGGATTGATGCGGTGTAGCCGGGGTCGCCGACCCCGGTTTGCCTTGCCCGGACCGGGGTCAACGACCCCGGCTACATTTTCGACCCGTTACGCGAAGTCCACCGAGACGGAGTAGGGCCAATCTTCCGCACGCGCAACCAACCCGGCCCGAACCGGATTCTCGCGCACATACGCCCATTTCTCGGCCCGCGACTCCGTCGACCGCAGCACGTGATCGAAAAACTCCGCTTGCCACAGCTTTCGGGGGCCATTGCCAGCCGGCAAAATCCGTTTGGCCGTCCATTCTTTCCACTTCCCTACCGCGACGGAAAGCGGCTTGCGCAAACCGAGGACCGGTGTGACGAAAAAATGCACATGATCGGGCATCACGACACAACTGCCGACCGCCCATCCTTGGCGTTCCCGCAGACCCGACCATTCTTCATGCAAAATGAGACGAGCGGATTCGTTCGCCAAAACCGGGCGGCGATCCACGACACACGCGGTGATGAAGTAAATCGGCTGCCGTTCCCACGTCTGATGCAATCGCCGGAGATGCCGCAATTCGCCCACAACGCGAACGTGCGCGTCTCTGCGTCGCATCGGCAAGCCGATTGTAGAGCAACATTCACTGTAGCCGGGGTCGCCGACCCCGGAACTCACCCGACCGGGGTCAACGACCCCGGCTACAATCAGAGGTCCGCCATCACGAGTCCGTCACCCTTCACCGTGAACTTCACCGCGGCACCCTCGGCTACCGTGCCCGCGATGAGCGCGCGGGCCAACTTCGTCTCAATGTTCCGCTGGAGGAAACGCTTCAACGGTCGCGCGCCGAACACCGGGTCGTAGCCTTTTTCAGCCGCCCAGTCTTTTGCTTTCTTGTCGAGCACCACCGTCACGCGGCGGTCGGCGAGGCGCTTGTTAAGGTCGGCCAGCAGCAGATCCACGATGATGGTGATTTCCTCGAGCGTCAGCGGCTTGAAGAGGATCGTCTCGTCGATGCGGTTGAGAAACTCGGGACGGAAACTCTTCCGCAGTTCCATCATCACGCTTTCCCGCACGCTTTCGGGGATCGTGTCGCCGGTCACACCGTCGAGGAGAAACCGCGAGCCGAGGTTCGAGGTCATGATGATGATCGTGTTCTTGAAATCCACCGTCCGCCCCTGCGAATCCGTGATGCGACCGTCGTCGAGGACTTGCAGCAGGACGTTGAACACATCCGGGTGCGCCTTCTCGATTTCGTCGAAGAGCACCACCGCGTAGGGCTTCCGCCGCACCGCCTCGGTGAGCTGCCCGCCCTCGTCGTAGCCGACGTAGCCGGGAGGCGCGCCGATCATTCGCGCGACGCTGTGCTTCTCCATGTATTCCGACATGTCGATCCGCACCATCGCCGCCTCGGTGTCGAAGAGCGTCTCGGCAAGCGTCTTCGCGAGTTCGGTCTTGCCGACGCCCGTCGGGCCGAGGAACAGAAAACTCCCCACCGGCCGTCGCGGGTCCTTGATGCCGCTGCGCGCGCGCAAGATCGCCTCGGTCACGAGCGTGACCGCCTCGTGTTGGCCGACCACGCGCTCGTGGAGCACGTCCTCAAGCCGGAGCAGTTTGTCTTTTTCGCCCTCGACGAGCCGCGTCACCGGCACGCCGCTCCACTTCGAAACGATTTCGGCGATCTCCTCTTCGGAAACTTCTTCTTTGAACAGGGTCGTCTCCGTGTCGCGGCCCTTTTTTTCGAGCCGCTTCAACTCCTCCTCCATCTGAGGAATCGTCCCGTGGCGCAGCTCCGCCACCTTGTTGAGGTCATAGGCGCGCTCGGCTTTTTCCATCTCGATACGCAGGGCTTCGATTTCTTCGCGCAGCTTGCGCGTTTTTTGCACGGCGGCCTTTTCCTTTTCCCAGTGGAGCTTGATGCCTTTGGCTTTCTCCCGGGACTCGGCGAGTTCCTGGCGCAAGGTTTCGAGCCGGCGCTTGCTGGCGTCGTCCTTCTCCTTGGCGAGTGCGGTCTCCTCGATCTCAAGGCGGAGCACTTTCCGCGTGAGCTCGTCGAGCTCCTGCGGCATCGAATCCATCTCGGTGCGGATCATCGCGCAGGCCTCGTCCATGAGGTCGATGGCCTTGTCGGGCAGGAATCGGTCGGTGATGTAGCGGTTGGAAAGCGTGACGGCGGCGACGAGCGCGTTGTCCTGGATGTGCACGCCATGGTGCAGTTCGAAACGCTCCTTGATGCCGCGCAGAATCGAGAGCGCGTCCTCGACGCTCGGCTGGTCGACGACGACGGGCTGGAAGCGGCGCTCGAGCGCGGCGTCCTTCTCGATGTGCCGGCGATACTCGTCGAGTGTGGTCGCGCCGATGCAGTGCAACTCGCCGCGCGCGAGCATGGGCTTGAGAAGATTGCCCGCGTCCATCGCGCCCTCGGTCTTGCCGGCGCCGACGATGGTGTGGAGTTCGTCGATGAACAGAATGATGCGGCCCTCGGCCGACTTCACCTCGTTGAGCACGGCCTTGAGGCGTTCCTCAAACTCGCCGCGATACTTGGCGCCGGCGACGAGCGCGCCCATGTCGAGGGAGAAGATGGTCTTGTCTTTGAGTCCCTCGGGCACGTCGCCACGGAGGATGCGCTGGGCGAGGCCCTCGACGATGGCGGTCTTGCCGACGCCGGGTTCGCCGATGAGGACGGGGTTGTTCTTGGTCTTGCGCGAAAGGATGCGGATGGTGCGGCGGGTCTCGTCGTCGCGGCCGATCACGGGGTCCATTTTCCCCTTGCGCGCCTGCGCCACGAGATCGACGCCGTATTTTTCCAGCGCGGCGTAGGTGGCTTCGGGATTGTCGGTGGTGACGCGCTGGTTGCCGCGGATTTCCTTGAGCGTTTTGAGGACCTTGGCGCGCTCGAGACCGAAGCTCTGGAAGATTTTCTTCAACGCCTCGGGCTTGGCCGCGTCGAGCAGGCCGAGCAGCAGGTGCTCGACCGAGACAAACTCGTCTTTGAGCGACTTCGCCTCGGACTCGGCGCGCGTGAGCACGTCGTTCATCGCCTGCGTGACGTAGACTTTGGACGCATCCACGCTGCCCGTGACGCTCGGCAGGCGCTCCAACTCGCGGTCCACGGCCATCGCCAACGCGCTCGCGGTCAGGCCGAGCTTGTCGACGATGCCGGAGACGAGGCCGTTTTCCTGAGTGAGCAACGCGGAGAGCAGGTGCCACGTGTCCACCTCGTGGTGGTTGAGGCGACGGGCGATGGCCTGCGCGTCGGTGACGGCCTGACGCGACATCTGGGTGAATTTATTGAGGTCCATAGTGGTTAATCTCCGACCTGCAGACTTCGCGCCAGTGCCGTCGCCGGGGGAGAGATGCGCCGAGGGTCGTAAATTGGGTCAGCTTGCGGCCATGGCCGCCGCACAGAGCGCCACTTCGGCCCACCGGAGACGGGGCGGCGGCGCATCACTTCGGCACGACCTCGAACACCTCGACGATCGCCACGCCGGGCTTCGCCGGCTGGTCCGGCAACAGCTCGAACGGTTGCACCACGACCGTATAGCTGCCCGGCGCGAGGTCAGCCATCACGCAGGGCTCGCGCCGGTTGCCGGGCGCAAAGCCGGTCGCGAAAATCTGCTGCTCGTTGTAGTAGGTCACGTTGGGCTTGAAATCGTCGCGCGCGCCGGCCGTCACCCCGGCCCCCGTGCTCCAATCGTCGTTTTTAAAAACGAGCGCGCCGGCGGAATTGTAGATCTCCATGTAGGGATCGTCCATCGCCGAGAGGCCGAATCGGGCCAGCGAGGGTCCCTGCACGCGGATCAAGATACGCTTCGTCGGGCCCGCGCCCGCTTGCACCACAAAGCCGCCGATCATCTCGCGGCCCTTGTCGGCGTAGCCGCGGGTGGAGAGATTGAAAATGCGGTTGCCCGCGCGGTCCACCTCGTAGGCCTCGACGAGCGCGGTGCCGGTGCCGCCGTCGGCCCCCTCGACGTTCGCGGTGTAGCTGCCGGGCGCGAGCGTGACGAGGAGCGCGGCGTCGCGACTGCCGACGGCGAACGGGAAGGCCCCGGTGGACGCGGCGGAGGCGGTGATCTCGGCCGCGCTCGCGGCACCCGCGGACGGCAACCCCCAGTCGTTGTTGGCCGCGATCAGACGCGGCGGGTTGGTGTCGGTCGTGAACAACGTGAGGCGGGGATCCGCGAGGACGTCCGGCACACCGAACGGGGCGAGGGCGAGCGCCGGGCCCGCCGCGCGCAAGAGCATCCGCTTGGGCGCCGTGCCCTGAATGATGAAGCCCCCGATGAGCTGTTGCTCGCCGACCCCGCTGAAGGCTCGGGTCGCGACGTTGATCAGAGTTCCGGTGGCGTTCGCCGCCTGCGTTTGCAGCCGGAAGTTGGCCACTTCGAACGCGCCTTGGTCGACGGTGAGGGCGTTGTGCGCCTCACCCGGCTCGCCGATGGGGACGCCGACCGGCACGCCGATCGGGGCCGGGGCGACGACCGCGGGATTGGAGAAATAGCTGACGCGCGAGCCCGGCGCGTAGGCCATGATCGTGCGGTAAGTAAACTGGTTCTGGCCGCGAAACCGGTAGCCGAAACTATAGGGATACGCGCCGTAGGAAAGCGCACCGGCGGAGGTCCGCGAGTTTTCGCGATCGTGGGCGCAGCCGAAATTATGGCCGAGTTCATGCGAGACCACATCGGTGCCGCTCACGTAGGAATACTCGACGACGGAAAGTCCGAAGAGCGGATTGGTGTTCTCCCCGGGGGTTTCGAGGATGTAACCCAACCCGCTGCTCGTCGAATCCGCGCGCTGAAGGACGAGGCACACGAGATCGGCGCCGACTTGGTCGCGCAAGGCGTGGATCTCGTCCATCTTGCCGTCCCGGGTGAGGCGCAGCGCATTGAGGGCGTCGGATTGGACCAGCGTGCCGGCACTGGCGGCTTCGTCGTAACCGACCTCGGCCACGCGCACGAGGCGGACGCGCGCCGCGATCCGACTGGCGGCGAAGTCGCCGTTGGTCTTGGCGACAGCGTTGTCGAAGAGGCTCTGCAACGCCGCCGTGCGGGCCGAGCCCGTGAGCGTGGGGAGAACGCTCTTGGTGTGGAGAAACATGACGTCGACCGTGACGTTGGCTCCGGCGCTGTCGGCGGCGGGAGTGACGGTGCCGCCGGTCGGCTCGCCCGCAGGGGCAGAGCTCAAGGCGGCCTCGCGACGCACCAGTTCGGCGCGGGCATCGGCATCGAGGATCGGGCGGGGCGCCCGCTCGGCCGCGCAGGCGGGGATCAGCGCGTCGTCAACTTCGTAGAACTGGGCCAGCTCGGCCGTCGCGGCCCGCAGCGTGTAGTCGCCCAGTTCCACGTCTTGGATCGTCGCGTGGAGAAACCCGGCGTTGTAGGAAAAATGCGCCCGGCTCTGCGGCCTGCCCTCGATCGTGCCCGTGCTCGTGAAACGATCCGGCCCGAGCGAGATGGTCTCTGTGATCGCTACGCGGAGGAGCGCGCCGCCCGGCAACGGCACCTCGACGCGGCCCGTGCCGGCTTTGGCCCAAAAAGGCGATTGCTTGCCGGCGATGAGGGCGGAATTGAGCCGCACATAACGGATTTTCTCCGTCGGGGCCGGAAGGGCGCGATCCAGCTCGGTCGCGTCGGCCGGCTCCACGTAGGCGAACAAAGTCCGGTCGGCCGAAGTGCCGTTTGCTCCCGCGCCCGATTCGGTTACCGACTTCGGCGCCGGCAGCGAAGCCATTTCAAGAGCAGAAGCCGGTGCCGCAGGGTTCGCGGGCGCCAGAACGTTGCGATCCTTGGATTCGGCACCACCGGGCGGTATCTCCCGTAGCCACCACATCACGGCCCCGGCGCCCAGCACCAAGAGGAGCCCCATCCATCGACGGCGGTGACTTCGATTCATCGGGGAAACGATGACCGCCGACCGGTCGAGCGCAACGCGGGTTCGCGACTAAGAAAATGCCCCGAAGAACCGCCGCTTCCGACCAGGTTCGTTACAAACATGTGAACGAAAAAATCGTGTTCTTTTCTTTGAACACTTCGCCACCGACCCGCGTCTTCCCCCCGTAGTTCAAAGGTTTGTTTGGTGTTAGGGTTAGGTCAGCAGGAGGGCCGGCTAGGGGTAGCCGGCCCTCCATTTTTTTGCCCGTTCGCGAGCGAGCGGGCCGATGATCGCCGCACTGCCGGGCTATTTTTTATCAAGCGCGGCGTCGGGTTTCACTTCGATGATTTCACCGATCTTCACCTCGGCGCGCGTATCGTTGTAAACCTGCATTCCGGAGGTGGTCTCGCCCCAGAAGGGGCCGGCGGCGCGCAACAAAGCGACGAGCGAGGCGGAAAATTTCTTCCCGGGCTCGGAGGGCGCGGCTACAAAGGTCGTCCAGAGGCGCGTGGCGGCTTTGCCCTTGGCCTTCAACTCGGCGTAGTCGAAGGCGTCCACCACGATGAGATCAAATTCGCGGGTGCCACCGTATTCGGCAACCGCGCCGACTGCGGTGGAGTTATACGCGGTTCCGGGGGCGATTACGGCGGAGCCGCCGCCGCCGGGTTCGCCACCTCCCGCTGAAGGAGCGGGCCGGCCGCCACCACCACCACCCCATACGCTGCTCGTGTTGGATTCGTTCTGGGCTGCGGCCGCGAGGGCACCGTCGGCACCGCCGGCGCGATTTTCAAACACCGTGTCACCACCCAGATTGTTCAAGCTCCGCGGATCCCGCGTGCGGGGCTGCATCCCGTCCCGCCAGGCGAGTTGCTCGGTCCGCACGGTCGGCAGCCGCCAAGGCCGCGCGCCGAAGCTGACCCGCAGGACCATGGTGACCTTGGCAGGGTCTTTGATCAGACCCTGGGCATCGGCCCCGTTGATATAACCCTTGGTCGCGAGCGCCGGCGTGAGTCGCTCGCAGACTTCCTCGTAGGTAAGGTCGGCCTCGAAGACTTCCCCGGGCAAAAAGATGAAATGCCTGGGCTTCGCCAGCGTCGCCAGCGGCTTGGCATCGGGGTTGAGCACGTTCGGCTTGTTGTTGAGCAACACCAGTTGGTCGCGCGGGGTCTCGCGGTAATTGGCCGAAGAGACCGAGACGGGCGCGAAGCCCTTGATGTCGGCTGAGGACTGGGCGCTCGCGCCGGCAAAGGCGAGGGCGCTCAGGGCGGTGAGCAGGGTGCGTTGGCGCAGGATGGTCATTATGGGAAGTTAAAGGAAACCCTGTTTGGGAGGAGCGTAGGCGAATGCGAGCGATAAGCAGGGAAAGCCGTTTCATTCGGACTTGGCCGGCATCTCGATGACCTTGGACGGCCCGATTTTGACATTCTCGGCCACGCCAGGGACGTGCTTTTTGAGGAACTCGTCCACCCGCGTGAAAAACGCGATGCTCAACTCCTCCTTGCGGAAGCCGTGGCCTTCATCGCGCTCGATGATCATTTCGTGGGCCTTGCCGTATTTCTTGAGGGCCGACTCCATATCGTAGCCTTGGTCGATGAGCACGCGCGGATCATTTTTGCCATACGCCATCAGCACCGGAACGGTAATCCGGTCGGCAAAATTGGACGGCGACGTGTCGAAGGCACGTTTGCGGTCGGCGGCTTTGTCCATGTCGCCGAAGAGGCGGTGCACGGTGCGGAGTTGGTTGCCGGTGCCTTTATACTTGCCCCATTGCGAGGTGAGGTTGGTCACGCCGACGTAGTTGACCCCGGCGACGTAGAGTTCCGGGGTGAATGCCAGCCCGGCCATCGTGGCATAGCCGCCGTAGCTGGCACCGCTGATGACGACGCGCTTCGGATCGACGATACCTTGGGCGATGGCCCACTTCACGCCGTCGGTGAGGTCGTCCTGCATCTCCAAGCCCCATTTGTGATAACCGGCGCGCTCAAACTTCGTGCCGTAGCCGCCCGAACCGCGATAGTCCACTTGGAGCACCGCGAAACCGCGATTGGCGTAAAACTGGATCTCCGCATTGAAACGCCAGTCGTCGCGGATGCCGTAGGGGCCGCCATGGGGGTTGACGATGAGCGGAAGATTTTTCGGCTCACGGCCGCGCGGCAGGGTGAGGTAGCCGCGCAGGGTGAGTCCGTCGCGCGCCGGATAGCTGATCGGAGACATCGCCGCCATCTGGTCGGGGTCGACGCCGGGCGCGATCACGGCCAGCTCCTCGAGCTTCTTCTTCGCGCGGTCAAAGAGGTAATAAACTCCGGGATCGCGATCGCTCTGCGCCAAGACGAGCTGCTTGGAGTCGTCGGGCGAAGCGTCGAGGATGAAGTTCACCGTGTCCGGAAGCGAAGAATCGATCTGCTTCTGGAGGCGGGCAAAATCCTCGTCGAACCAGATGACTTTCGGTTTGGCCGCACGGTAGGCGAGGCCCACGACGCGCTGCTTGGTGTCGTCGTAGATCAGGCCCCGCAGGGGGAAGGGATTGTAGTCGGGGTTGCCGTCCACGACATCGTAAACGTCGTCCTCGGCCACGAGTTCGCCGAGCTGGCGCGTCCGGGTGTCGTAACGATAAACCGCCGCGCGATCTCGGCCGATGCGGCTGACGACGAAGAGCGTGCGGTTGTCGCCGTCGAAAGCCATGGGCATCCAAGTGCCGGTCGCGTTGCCGTCGCTGTCGCTGTCGGCCTCGGAGCCCATGCCGTTGTCGAGCGTTTCCCAAGTGGAGCTGCCCTCGGGGCGAAAGAGAATCTTGGTGCGACCGTTTTCCGAGGAGATGCCGATGCGCACGGTGTCGCTGCGGTCGAGGATCCAACGGCTGACAAACCCGGGGTTGGGCACAAAGACCGTGATGCGCCCGGTCTTGAGGTTCATCTTGCCGACATCGGGACCTTGGGCGCCGGTGAGGCTCGCCAGCACCAGAATATTGCGCGGCTCGTTTTCCAACCGACGCAGGAGCCCGCGAAATTTCACGTTCACGGCGCTGCTTTGCGCGGTGCTGTCGTAGCCGAAAAGTTTCGTCGGTTCCGTGCCGTCGCGGTTCACCGCAAAGACGGAGGGCACTTCCTGGCCGTCGATATCCTGGGTGAAGACCAGCCGGTCGTTACTGACCCACTGGAGCGAGCCGACGTCGTTGTCGGTGAAGTTGGTGAGGAGATTCTTGGTCTTCTTCTCGAGGTCGATGACCGCGAGATTCATCCGCCGCTCGTAGGGGATAAGGCAGGCGATGCGCTTGCCGTCGGGCGAGAAGCGCAGGGAAGCGAGCGAGGGTTTCTTGAAGAACGTGGCGACCGGCAGCTCCGGCGCCGGTGCGGCGGGGAGGCGGAGCGCGGCGACGGCCAACAGGCCGACTAGGGCGAAGCGGAGGGGAAGATTCATGGGTAGTAGGCGATCAACAGACGCTGGGTTGGACCAAATGCAAAAAAAGCGCGCTCTCCGTCGGGAGAGCGCGCTCGAAATCAAAGGGCCGGGCCACTCATGGGCTCGGGCTTAGAATTCCTTGCTGATGCGGACGTAGATGAAACGACCCGTGGCCAGATTGCCGTAGAGGTTGGGATCGAAATTCAACGTCTGATAACCGTTACGTGGCGGCTCCTGATCCATCACGTTGGAAGCACCGAGCGTGATGGTGGTGTTCCACAGGCCGCGGTAGTTGACCGAGGGGCTGACCGACGTGACGGCGTTTTCGCCCCAACCTGCGGCCGTGTAGCCGTCGTTGAAGTATTGACCGGAGCGGTTGACGTAGACCGCCGCGCCCCAGTCCTTGTGCCGCCAGTTGAACTCGCCCGTCATGTTGAGACGGGGGCTGCCATAGAGGCCTTGGAATTTGACCTGTCCGCCACCGAGACCGGAGTCGGACGCGATCGTGTCGATGTAGGTCGCGCGGATCGTCGTGCCAAACGTGCCGAGGCGCGTGACCGGGGTCTTGTAGACGACCTCGAAGTCGTAGCCGATGTAAGTCTGCTGGGCCAAGTTCACCGGAACCGTGAAGATATTCCGGATCGGACCGGGATTCTCTGTCGAGTTGTCACGCACGATGGCGCTCGGGAACTGCGCCCGGCCCGTCGCGCTGAGGAGGAAATTGACGGAGGGCGAACTGATCACGTCGTCGATGCGGTAGTTGAAGTAGTCGGCGGAGAAACTGAGGCCCTTTAGCCACGGGTTCTTCACGCTCTTCGGCAACTCGATCACAACGCCGAGGTATTGCACCCGGCCGTCCTCGGGCTTGAGGAGGGGATTACCACCGGAAATCAGGCGCAATTGCGTGGCCGGATCCTGGGGGCGAAGCGGATCCTGCAAGACTGTCGACGAGAAGCCGACGGTTTGGGAAGCGTAGAGGCGGCCGAGGTCGGGAGCCTTAAAGGATTTGGAATAGGAACCGCGGAGGACCACATCGAGGAATGGATTCTCCGGGAGGCGAATCTTGCCGCCGAACTTCGGCTTGTTGGTCTTGCCGAAGTCGCTGTAGCTCTCATGCCGGCCGGCGACCTGCAATTCGACCGATTTGAGAACCGGCAAAGAAATTTCAACATAGGCCGACCTGACCGTGCGGGAACCGGTGAGCGGCAGACCGCCACCCGATCCCACGTAAGCTGCGGTGTCCGGGCGCGTGTCCAGCTTCTCTTTGCGCACCTCGCCGCCCGCCGCCACTCCGATTTCGCCGCCGGGCAGCGAGAATTGGGAGATGTTGCCGCCGACCGTAAGATCCGTGCCGTAAGCGAGAACCTTGGCGCTCGCGTTCGAGATCGTGAAGAGCCTGTTGACCAACTCGGCATTGTCCGACGGCCCGAACGGATTCAGCGCGGTCGCCCGCGTGGTGCCGTTGAGCGCGTTCTGCAGGTCCACCGCGCGGATCTGGTTACGGGTGGTGGTCGAGACCACGCCATAGCCGTAGGCGGTGCCGAGTTCCCAAGACCAATCGGCATTGAGAATGCCTTTCAGACCCACCAGATAGTTCGCACCGGAGGATTCGGTGTCGAATTGGCGAGCCGGACCGAAACTGGTGCGATAGAGAAAATTCGTCAGATCGATACCCAGCGGATTATAGGGATTGTTAGCCGGAACGTTGAGCAGACCGGTCGGGCCCGTGCCGGCGTTCTGCGAACTCTGAATGACCGACGGAGTAAAACCAAACTTCGTCAGGTTATTCGACACGGACACCTCCACGAAGGCCGTCAGACGGTCGGAGAAATCGTGGTTAAGGCGGCTGTAAAGGCTGATGTAATCGAAATCGGGATTGAGCTGGAAGGTCTGCGCGAAGTCATAACGATTCTCGTTGGGGATGGACGCGACGCGGGCGAACTGCGACCTAGTCGGGGTCGCCGTCGGCTTACCGCCGGTGAGAACGTAGGATCCGGAACCACCGGTGAAACCGGCGGCGGTGGCTTGCGCGGCCGTGAGCGTCAGATTGGCAGGCCAATTGGCCGA
>JBDNFZ010000394.1:0-1806 GCA_041689555.1 Opitutaceae bacterium
CGCGGAAAAGCCGGCGCACTTGTTGAACCCGGCGGAAGGCTCGTGGGACGCGTTGATGGTCGCGGCGGCGGACGGCGTGATCGCTGATGCCAAGCGGGCGAGCGGCTCGCTGGCGAAGGCGACGTGGGGCGCGCGCAACACCGCGAAGATCCGGCATCCGTTGGCGCAGGTGGTCCCGGCGTGGCTGACCGGCTGGATGAACATGACGGAAGATCCGTTGCCGGGCGACCTCGATATGCCGCGGATCCAACGGCCGGCCTACGGGGCGAGCCAGCGGATGGTGGTGTCGCCCGGGCGCGAGGCCGAGGGGATTTTCCATATGCCGGGCGGGCAGAGCGGGCACCCGCTGTCGCCGTTTTATCGCGCCGGACACGCGGCGTGGGTGCGCGGCGAGCCGACGCCGCTGCTGCCGGGGAAGACGGAGCACACCGTCACGTTGCGGCCGTGAACGGCGGCGGTGGCGCGGCGGTCGTCCGGATTGATAAAAAGCGTTGTCCGGGCCGCGAATCCGCCGCTTTGTCGGCAACGCCAACGCGATGAAGAAAAAAACGCGCAGCTCCACGGTCTATTTCGGCAGCGAGCTGTTCACCCTGAAGCATCTCATCGGCAACGCCTACTTGGCTGAGGCGATTTACGAGAAATCGCACGGGCGCTATTTGTGCGAGCTACCGCAGGATTTCGAGCCGCGCGGCACCACGCCGCGCGCGGTGCGGGATCAGGACATCCGGGCGCTGCTCGCGTGCGATCTCGCGCTGTTCAATTTCGACGGGCCGGAGCTGGATAGCGGCACGGTGATCGAGTTCATGTTCGCGAAGTTCGCGGACATTCCTTGCGTGATTCTGCGGAGCGACCTGCGGAAGGCGGGCGACGGCCGCGACCCGTGGAACCTGATGGCGAGTTTTTATCCGCGCACGATCAACGTCGTGGTGCCGAGCCTGCTCGCCTACAAAACGATCTTGAAGCGTCGCCAGCGACGGATGGACGAGGTGATCCGCCTCGCCGGCCAGCACAGCACGGCGGACGCGCAGAAGATGTGCGACGAGATCGCGGTGCAGTGCGTGCGGGCGCTGGACCGCGTGCGGGCGCTGGAGCCGGTGATGCCCAAGCATCTGCGCGAAGAGGTCTACAATTGGCTCGCGCTGATGCCGGGCCTGCGCGGCAAGGCGAAGGACTTGAGAAAAGAGTTCGAGCGGTTCCTCGAGCGCAAGGTCGAGAGGGATCTGCTGTGATTTTTGATCGGGGATTTTCGATTTTTGACCGTCCGGATCGCGGGAGCGGCGGGTCGGGTTGGTTCTGAGGTCGGGGAATCCAATATCGAGAATCCATAAATCGGAAAATTTCTCCCATGCCGCTCCACATCCTCGACCACCCGCTTGCCGCGCATATCATGACGCATCTGCGCGATGCGACGACCAAACCGGCGACGTTCCGCACGCTGTGCACCCAGCTCAGTCTGTTGCTCGCGATCGAGGCGACGCGCGGTCTGTCGACCGAGGACAAGGCGATCCAGACGCCGCTTGAGCCGATGACGGGCCGGGTGCTCACGCACCAACCGTTGGTGGTGGTGCCGATCTTGCGCGCGGGACTCGGCATGGTGCAGCCGTTCCTCGACACGTTTCCCGATGTGAGCGTGGGCTATCTCGGGCTGGAGCGGGACCACGCGACGGCGGTCGCGCGCAACTATTACTGCAAGCTGCCGCCGCTGGCGGGCCGGCGGGTTTTCCTGGTCGATCCGATGCTGGCGACCGGCGGGAGCGCGGCGCAGGCGATCACGGTGGCGAAGCAACACGGGGCGGCCGACCCGAC
>JBDNFZ010000395.1:0-5596 GCA_041689555.1 Opitutaceae bacterium
CGACGGGGCCCGTGGTGACAGCAATACGCCTGACCGACGCAGGTTTTCGCGATTCTTCGTTCTCCCCACCAATTCTCGGCGATATAAACATCACTGCCGCCGCATTCACGTCTGATGGAAGCACCTGGATCACGGGAAGTTTCACCAGCATCGGCGATCTCACGCGCACCCGGCTCGCGCGGTTGGCCGCCGATGGCTCACTCGATGGCAACTACAATCCCGGCACCGGCCCAGATATAACCCCCGGATTCATCACGGCGCTCAATGACGGCCGTGCCCTCCTCCTCGGCAATTTCGCTCGCATCAACACCACCGCCCGGACCCAAGTTGCCCGCCCCAACGCCCAGTCCCTTGGCGACTCCAACAGACCCGTTGTTTTGTCCCTCGATAATTATTACCGAGAGATCCGCGCCGGGGAGGGCCTCACCGTGCAGGTCAACGCCACCGGGTCACCCGCCCTCACCTACGGCGGCAACGCCTTTGGATCAAATCTCACCGGGTTCGCCACCGCAGCGGTGGTTGTCCCACAGCCGATCACGCAGACGAGCGGTCCCTACACTTTCTTTGCCACCAACACCGCCGGCAACAGCCCGTCGCAGATCCTCTACGTCCGAGTCATCCCATCTGCTCCTTTCATTCTTACCCAACCCCTGGCCATTCAGACCAACTCGGGGCGCCCGGCCACGCTTACGGTCACGTCTGGCGGAAGCTCCGGCCTCAGTTATCAGTGGTTCAAAAACGGCTCCGCCCTCGTCGGCGCTACGTCCTCTACTTTCACCTACGCCAACCCCCAGCCCTCCGATTCCGGTGACTATACCGTCGTCATCCGCAACGGCCTCGGCTTCGCCACCAGCGAAACCGTGCGCCTCGGTGTCGACGAAACCCCGCGGTTCGTGAACATCGCCACCCGCGCTCTTGCCGGCCGGGCCGACGCCCCGCTCATCGCCGGCTTCGTCGTCGCCGGCCCCGGTGCCAAGCGTGTCATGATCCGCGCCTCCGGCCCCGCCCTCGCCGTCCCGCCCTTCAACGTCCCCGGCACCCTCGCCGATCCCGTTCTCACGGTCTACAACGCCGCCGGCACCGTCCTTTACACCAACGACGATTGGGGCACCGCCAACGACACCCCCGGCATCGCCAGCGCGCCGGTCCGCCTCGGTGCCTTTCCCTTCCCCACCGGCTCCGCCGACTCCGCCGGCATCCTCACCCTCGCGCCCGGGCCTTACACCGCCGTCGTCACCGGCAAGAACAACGCCACCGGCCTCGCCCTCGTCGAAGTTTATGAGGACGACAACAATTCCGCGCGCCTCACCAACCTCTCATCCCGCGCCTTCGTCGGCACCGAAGCCGCCCTCGCCATCCCCGGCATCGTCACCCGGGGCGGCCCCAACGCCAAACGCCTCCTCGTCCGCGCCGTCGGCCCCGGCCTCGCCGCTTTTAACGTCCCTGCCCTGCTCGCCGACCCCGTCATCGCCATTATAAATTCCGCCGGCGCGACCGTCGCCACCAACAACGACTGGGAAACCAACGCCAACCTCGCCGCGCTCATCGTCGCCACAAACACCGTCACCTTTCCGCTGGCCGCCGGCAGCAAAGACGCCGCGCTCCTCGTCGCTCTGCCCGCCGATAGCTACACCATCCAAGTAACCGGCGCCGCCGGCACCAGTGGCAACGCCCTCGTCGAGATTTACGAGCTTCCCTGAACCCCGCGCGACAGTCCGCCGATCGCACGGGCCGGTCGATTTGCCCCGCGCGCGTTTCTCGGCTCACTCCGGCGGTGCGCTGTTTCTATGATCCGGGATATTTCTTTCCGCTCCCCGCCGAGCATCCGTTTCCAATGGATAAATTCTGGCGCGCCGAGGCAATCATCCGCGCCGCGCGCGCCCCGGGCGTTTCGATCCATCCGGCCGAAGCCGCCTCGTTCGACCAACTCCTGCGGGTTCACACCTTCGGCTATCTCGCGGCGATCCGCACCGGCGCCCTCGACCACCTCGCCGCCCTCAAACTCGGCCTGCCCGCCGGCGAGGCGTTGCTGACCCGCTCGCGTCTTGAAGTCGGCGGCACCCTCGCCGCCGCCAGCGCCGCCCTCGCCGACGGCGTCGCCTGCAACCTCGCCGGCGGCACCCACCATGCGTTTCCCGACCACGGCCAAGGCTACTGCGTCCTCAACGATGTCGCCATCGCCATCCGCGATCTCCATGTCGCGCAACCCGATCTCCGCATCTTCGTCCTCGATACCGACGCCCACCAAGGCAACGGCACGCACGCGATTTTCTCCGGCGACGCCCGCGTCTTCACCTACTCCGTTCACGTCGGCAAAAATTATCCCGCCGTGAAAACCCCCGGCTCGCTCGACGTCGGGCTGCCGCGCTACGTCCTCGGTGCCGATTATCTGGAGCAACTCGAGTCGACGCTCTCGCCCGCGCTGCTCGAGTTTGCGCCCGATCTCGTGTTCTGGATCGCCGGTGCCGACCCGCACGAGCACGACCGCTTCGGCCAGATGAAGCTCACCGACGCCGACCTCGCCGCCCGCGACCACCACATCCTGCGCCTCGTCACCGCAACGCGCATACCCACGGCGATCCTCTATGGCGGCGGCTACAACCGCAACCGCGAGCACACCGCCCGCATCCACGCCGCCACCGTCCTCCGCGCCGCCGAGTATATCCCGTAGGAGCAAATTTATTTGCGATCCGCGCCCCACCACCCTCAGCGCGCACACCGCCCGCGACGCTCGCAACGCGCCCCAACGTCCGCATCGCGCGCCCCACCGCTCGCAGCGCGCCCCACCGCTCGCAACGCGCCCCGACGCCCGCAACGCGCGCCCCACCACCCGCAGCGCGCGCACCGCTCGCAGCGCGCGCACCCTATTCGCAGCGCGCGCACCCCTCGCAGCCCCCCCCCCACGCTCGCAAATAAATTTGCTCCTACCCGATCCGCCCCTCCCTTTTCGCGTCCTTTCGCGTGTTTCGCGGGCAACTGCAGCCTTCCGGCTCAGTCCTCAAATCCGCCCACGCTCAGACTCTTCCCGTTATCCTTCGGCCCGAGCCCGAGAATAAACGGCGCCGCCGCTTCCGCCCACGCCGCGGCCTTGGGAAACCCCGCCGCCCCTTCCGCCCGGCACGAGCGCAGCATATCCGTGTCGATCACGCCCGGGTTCAACGGCACCGCCGCCATGCCGGCGGGCAACTCCTCGGCCAGCGCCTTGGTCAGCCCCTCGATCGCCCACTTCGTCGCGCAATACGGCGCCACGTCGCGCGCTACGCCCCGACCCCAGCCCGAACTCAGGTTCACGATTACCCCGCGCTTCTTCGCCACCATCGAGGGCACGAAGTGCCGGATCACATTCGCCACACCGCGCACGTTCACATCGACGACCTTGGTAAACTCCCGGTCGCTCTGCGCCCACAGCGGCGCGAGCGGATTCATCACCCCCGCGTTGCAGATCAGGATATCCGGCGCCGCGTCGTGCTCGAGCACCTTGGCCGCCCAAAGCGCGACTTTGTTGTCCAGCGCCACATCGCACACCATGAAGTCGTGCGGCGCGCCGTGATCCATCCGCAGGTCGAAAATCTCCGTGCCGCTGCGCCCGCCGCCGCTGACGGTGTGCCCCCGCGCGATGAACTTCTTCGCCAAGGCCAAACCCAGCCCGCGTGTGACCCCCGTGATGACGATTCGCATGCCTGGAAAGTAGCGGGTAGTGGGTAGCGGGTAGCGAGGAGAAAGCCCGCCCAGCCTACCGCCCACAAAAAAGCTAATGCTCACTACCCACTACCCGCCTACACATTCCAATTTACGTTCACGGCGAGACAAACCGCGGCTTTTTGTAGGAGCCTTCTTGCAGGCGATTTAACCCGCGCCGGCGGACCGCAGGCTGAATCGCCTGCAAGCAGGCTCCTACCTCGCGTCCCATCAATCTCATCTTGAACGCGAACAGGAATCACTCCTTCGCCGCGCCCACCGCGCCCGCCGCGCCCATCGCGCCCGCCGCGCCCATCGCGCCCGCCGCGCCCACCGCACCCGCCCCACTCACCGCGACTGCAGGCTGAACTTGTTCAGCCCCGTCTTGCGGCAGGCATCCATAACGAAGGCCAGCTTCTTGAGCTGCGTCGTCTCGTCGGCCTTGATCAGAACCGGGATGTCTTTGTCGACGTTTCGCACTTCCTTGAGGAGGCTGATGAGTTCTTCGTCGGTCACGTTCTTCCCGTTGAACGATATCGTCCCGTCCTTGTCGATCGCGACGGTGACCTTGCCCTGAAAGTCGTTCTTACCCGCCGTGTCCACTTTCGGCAGGGTGATGTTCAACACCGCGCCCGAGCGCGCCTGCATCGTCACGTAGGCGAAGAGCACGAGCATGACCAGCACGTCGACCAACGCCACCAGCGGCAACTCCGGGCGTTTCCGCACCCTGCGGGTCAACAGACTCATGATTTCTGGTCGGTCGGTTGCTCACCCTGCCGGGCCAGCGTGCGTTCCAGCAGCACGTCAAGTTGGGCCGCGTGCTTGTCGACGATCCGCTGGAGAAGCCCGCTCCCGATCAGCGCCGGCAGCGCGATGGTAAGTCCGAGAATCGTCGCCGACAGCGCGTAGCCCACGCTCTCCGTAAACTGCACCGGGTCGGGCATCCGCGTCTGCGGGTCGACCACGGAAAACGCGCCGAGCAACCCCGTCACCGTGCCGATCAGTCCGATCAAAGGCGCCGCCGCATAGATCGTATCGAGGTAGCTCACCCCCCGCTCCATCTTGATCACTTCCAGTCGCGCATAGGCCTTGGTCGCGTCGAGATCTCCCGCGTGGCGGGAGGCGAAGTTCAAAATCCGCCCGAGCACCGACCGCTTGTCTCCTACCGTGGCGTTGCCCTCGATCACCGCCTCCGCGAGATCCTCCGGGATCACCACCGACCTCCGGAGCGCCACCAGCCGCTCCACAATGATGAAAACGGCGACGAGCGAGCAAAGACCAAGGGGATAGATCAACAGGCCGGCCTCGCGCACGATCCGGACAACATCAATGGTGGCTAAAAACATAGAGGTGTAGGCAGGAGGAGACGCCGACGCGGCGTAAAGGTTCAGAAAAACTAGCAAGTTGGCTATTTTCCCCTGCGTCAAACGCTGCGTGGTCCTTGCCCGCTGGCCCCGGCGCATCTGCCGGTTGGCGGTAGGCCGCTCGCTTGCGAGCGCTCCGGGTCGCCGAGCTTTTCGTAGGAGCCTGCTTGCAGGCGATTTCACCCGCGCCGGCCGGCAACACGCTGAATCGCCTGCAAGTAGGCTCCTCCCTCGCCGAACAAAGGCTTTTTGCAGGATCCTGCTTGCAGGCGATTTCACCCGCACCGGCCGACAACATGCTGAATCGCCTGCAAGCAGGCTCCTACCTCGCGGCGCAAAGGCATTTCGTAGGAGCCTGCTTGCAGGCGATTTCACCCGCGCCGGCCGACAACACGTTGAATCGCCTGCAAGCAGGCTCTGGAGTTTGGCTCGGATGGTAGCGATCAGGAAGGCGGCGTAGCGAGGACTACGCAGCGGAGAAGAGCGCGTGGGTAAGACTGGGGGTTAGTTTCTCATCGTTGGTGTCGCACGAGGCGGGCGACGTGAAGTGGGCG
>JBDNFZ010000396.1:0-1989 GCA_041689555.1 Opitutaceae bacterium
CGTCCCCCACCTCAGCTTTGTCCACGGCCAGGCCCAGGTGGACTACCTCAAGGCCCGCCACGCCGGCCTCGCCGCGCACCATTTCTTCCGCGAGATGGCCTACTCCACCGATCGCGCCCAAATCGGCGCGTGGGCCCCGCTCCTCACGGAGAGCCGCGCCGAGGTGCCGATCGCCGCCACGAAGTTGGACCGCGGCACAGATGTGAATTTCGGGAGCATCGCGGCCAAACTTCTAGCTTGGCTCGCCCGCCAGCCCGGCTGCGGCGTCGCCGGCAACCACCGGGTCGTCGATCTCACGAAATCCGGCGCCGGCTGGGACGTCGCCATCCGCGATCTCGCGACCGGTGAAACCCGCCACAATCACGCGAAGTTTGTTTTCGTCGGCGCCGGCGGCGGCAGCCTGGGCCTCCTCCAGAAATCCGGCATCGCCGAGGCCCGCGGCCTGGGCGGCTTCCCCATCGGCGGCCAATGGCTCGTCTGCGACGACCCCGCGATCGTCGCCCGCCACCACGCCAAAGTCTACGGCCAGGCCCTCGACGCCGCGCCGACCATGGCGGTGCCCCATCTCGATTCCCGCGTGCTCGACGGAAAAAAGACCCTGCTCTTCGGCCCGTTCGCCGCCTTCACCACCAAGTTTCTCCACCGCAAGGGCAGCCTGCTCGACCTCCCCGCGTCGGTGCGCCCCCACAACCTCGCCACCCTCCTCAAGATCGGCGCGAGCAACCTCCCGCTCGTGCGCTACCTCGTGCAACAGGGCACGCAAAGCATGGCCGACCGCATGGCCGTGCTCCACATTTTCTACCCCGCCGCCCAAGCCTCCGACTGGAAGCTGATCGACGCCGGCATCCGCGTGCAGGCGATCAAGAAGACCGACGGCGAAGCGGGCATCGTCCACTACGGCACCGAGGTCATCACCAACCCCGAACGCACGATCTCCGCACTCCTCGGCGCGTCCCCCGGCGCCTCCGTCTCCGTCCACATCGTGCTCGAAGTGATCCAAAAATGTTTCCCGGAGCTGCTCGCCTCCCCCGCCGGCCAAGCCCGCATGAAGGCCATGATCCCCACCTACGACGTGGACATCAAACTCCCCGAAAACGCCGCCTTCTTCAAAGCCCACAGCGACCGCGCCGAAAAAATCCTCGGCCTCGCCTAGATCAAGCCCCTCCGGCTCCGACACCTCTCGCCCCAAGCCTCCTCCCCCATGCCCACGATCTACACCGCCGCCGTCGATTTCGGCGCCACCAGCGGCCGCGTCATCCTCGGTGCCTGGGCCAAGAACAAGCTCTCGCTCACCGAGGTTCACCGTTTCCCCAACACCTTCCGCACCCTCGCCGGCCACGATTACTGGGACATCGGCACGCTCTGGCACGAGGCCCAGACCGGCCTCCGCAAAGCCGTCGCCGCCCTCCCCCGCGGCGCGAAGCTCGCCTCCGTCGGCGTCGACGTCTGGGGCGTGGACTTCGCCCTCGTCAACGACGCCGGCCGCCTCGTGTTTCCCGTCCACGCCTATCGCGACCAGCGTTCGCAGGCCGGCCTCAAGCGCCTCGCGAACACCCGCGCCGCCCTCGCCCGCATCTACGCCGCGACCGGCATTCCCAACGTCTTCTACAATTCCTCGCTTCATCTCGAGGAGACCGTCGCCCACTGCCCCGCCATCACCGACCTTGCGACCCGCTGCCTGTTTCTTCCGGATTATTTCAATTTTCTCCTCTCCGGCCGCATGGAGAACGAACTCACCGTCGCCAGCACCTCGCAGCTTCTCGACGTCCACACCTGCGACTGGTCGCCCGCCGCGCTGAAGCACTTCCGTCTTCCGCCCCAGTGGTTTTCAAAACCGATCCTTTCGGGCACGCGGCTGGGTCCGGTTAAAAATTTCCCCGAACTCGCCGGCACGCAGGTCATCGCCGTCCCCGGCCACGATACCGCCGCCGCTTACGATGCCATGCCCGCCGCGCCCGACGGCACCGATCTCTTCCTCAGCTCCGGCAC
>JBDNFZ010000397.1:0-5331 GCA_041689555.1 Opitutaceae bacterium
CAATTTAGGCAGTAGAGAGATCGACCTTCGCAAAACAATGCAGAAAATCTCTCAAATCCTCTTGCTGACAAGCACATTCCTAAACGCCACCGCCACTCCTACCTAATTTACGATCCCGTTAAGATCGTAATTAATCTGCCGCTTATTGCTAATATCTGTCATCGGTTGGTCTGGCGAACTCCCCGAAAACATTCCAACGAATCATTTTTCTGCCAGAATCTTTTCCGCAAGCGTCGTTGGATCGGGGGGCTATTTCTCTTCTCTTTTTTCGGGCTTCTCCCCACCGAATTTGACCAGAGAAAACCCGCCGCTTGGAAGCGGCGGGCCGAAAGACGAGAACAGGTAGTCGGACTATGAAGCCGTAACTACTGCTGCCATGAACGTTTTTTGTGGCGATGAGACTTCAAACGCTTGCGACGTTTGTGCTTGTTCATCTTCAGACGACGTTTCTTTTTCAGATTGCCCATGGTGCTTGAGAATTGGTGAAGGGTCAAGGTGTGAGCCGCTTTCTCGTCTGTAAAGCCCGAATTTATCAACTATTCCGCGCTGCCGTTACTCGCCGTCGCAATCGCGTAAAGACGAGTTCGCAATCGACGTTTCCGAGCTCCAAGCCCGTCAAGGCCGACACAACCCGTCGGTAAAGATTTAGCTGGAGCGAATGCCTTGCCACGGCCGCCCCGATCTCGACCGCGCTGCCCACTCGATCCGTCTTGAAGTCGATCACCGTCGCCTTCGACGCACGACCGTCACCGGTTCGTTCAACCACCACGCGGTCAAAAATCCCCGTGACCCAAGCTCCATCGAGCACGATCTCGAACGCCCGCTCCCGCCAAACCTCGATAGCCCGTGCGCCATCTCCGCTCGGCCTGCCCCAGACCTTCGCCAATTCCTGAGCCCGCAAACACTCCAGAACTTCCGCCATCGCGTCCCCCGGGCCGGACTTTTCCGTCCACGCGGCCTCGAAGCCCTCAATCGCACCGGGCTCAAGCCATTCGACCTCGGCAAAAAGTTCGTGCACCGCCGTGCCGAAATCCGCAGCACCGTTTCGCTTGAGGGCAAAGACCAACCCGCCTCTGACCGAAGTCGCCTTCATGGCCGATGGCGTCTTCGCGGGTCGCCGCGCCGCCCGGGAAACCCAGCCGGCCACGTCGGCACCCGGATCGGACGCGGGAGAAACACCCGGTCCCTCCTCGGCCGAGATCGCGCAGGCCTCAAACCATCGCTCGTTTCCGATCGCTAATGATCCGCCCAGCGTCTCGCGCAACAGGCGGGTGAAATTTCGGGTGGTGGATTTTTCCGCCAAAGGCTCGGCAACCAGATACATCGCCCGCTTGGCCCGGGTCATCGCAACGTAGAGCAGGCAAAGACTCTCGTAGGCCGCGGTGCTCTCGGCCGCCGCCACGTGCGCCGAAAGCACCGCATCTCGCTCGGCCAAGATCTTCGGCGGCAAATCCACGATCCAATTCACCGCGTGGTCCTCATCCCTTTGCACCGCGAGACCCTCTCGTCGCTGCGCGAGCTTGGTGCCCTCGAGATCGGGCAGGATCACCACGTCGAACCCCAACCCTTTCGCCTTGTGGATCGTCATCACCCGCACAACCCCTGCGTCGTCCGCTTCCCGAACCACGGAGCGTTCGGCGAACTCCAAAAACTCCGCCACATCCCGCCCCCGCTCTCGTCGAATCGTGCCGCGACACCGACCAACATACGGCCGCGTCCCGCGCTGAACTCGTCTCCCGGCATCGCGGGGGTCAACAACCGCAACCATCGCTCCAGCGTGCCCGCAAACCCTTCCGCCTGCAATTCGCCGAGCACCCGCTCCGTCAAAGCATCCCGCGTCGTGATGCCCTGCCCGGCCAACAGAGCTTCGATCGGCGTCATCCGCACGTGCTCCCTCGCCAGCGTGTCTCCCGGATGCGCCGCAGCCCGTAGCAGCGCCAGCAACGCGGTCGTGACCGGATTGTCCGTCGCCAACTTCAGGTCGCTCTCGGCCACCGCCGCCAGCCCGCCTTCTTTGCGAAGGTAGTCCGCCAGCGCCGCAGCCGTGGAGTTTTTATGGACCAACACCGCCACGTCGAGGCCCCGGCGGGCCGGCTCCACTTCGCGCAAAATTCCCAGGGTCGCCGCGAATCGGTCCGCTTCGTTGCTGGCCGCACGCAACGTCGCGAAACCTTCCAACTGCGGCCGGGCGCTCACGTGCTCGCGCCATTCGCGGTTCCAATCCTTCGCGGCCGACACCGGCAACAGCGCCTCCAACGTTTCCTTCGCGCCAAACACCCGGTTCACCATCGCGATCACCGCCGGGCCCGACCGCCACGAACGGTCCAGACGACGCTCGTCGATGCTCCCCGCGGATTCACCGTTGTAGTGTTCAAAGATCTCGCGAAAAAGCGCCGGATCTCCCCCGCGCCAACCAAAGATCGCCTGTTTCACGTCACCGACATAAAAGAGACTTCTCCGACCCTCCGGATCTTGCACCGCTTCGTCGATCAGGTTGCGCAACACGCTCCACTGCTCGCGGCTCGTGTCTTGAAACTCGTCCAGCAGCCAATGGTCGTAGCGGGCATCGAGCCGCCAGTCGACCAACAGCCGAGCCTCCCCCGTCCCGCCGCCGATTTCGCCCAGCAACGGGGCCCCTGCTTCCGGTAACAGGCAACGCAGCACATCGGCGAACGTCAGCCGACCCGCGCGTCGCACGAGCCGGTCGTAGTTGTCCTCGTAGCCGCGCAGCACCGCGTAGATTCCCCGGGTCATCTCCAACCGGCGCGCGATCTCAGTCCCGGCGATTCCCGCGACCACGGCCCGTAACGCCGCCCGCGGCCCCGGCCCCAGCGCGACCTTTTTTTCTCCAAAATAATCTCGGTCAACCCGGGTTCCGCTTTCAACGCATTCGTCACGAGGTAGGTGATTGGGTCGGGCCAGGTCCCGCCCGGAGCCCATCCGTCCAGCGCCTCGAAGAAATCGTCCAGCCTTTGGCGCTGCTTATCGTCCAAAATCACCCCCGCCATCGCCTCCCGCAGCTCCCGGGCCGCGTCCGCCTTTCGACCCGCAGCCGCCAGCCATGCATTGCCCTCCGGCCAAATGCGTCCCGGTTCACCCCACTGCTCCGGATGGGGCGCCGCCAGCAGGGTCTCCCCGTATTTGTCCATAAACCCGTCGAGGACCGCCGTCAGTCGCTTCTCTTCGGCGCCAAAGGTTGCCCGCCTGAAGGCCTCGATGAACTCGCGCTGCGCCGCGTCGGGCTCGCCGCTCGCCGCGAACATCCGCCCCAACACCCGTCGCCGCTCCTTATGCGCCGACGTCGCCTCCATGATCTGAAACTCCCCGTCGATCCCCAACTCGCGCGGAAACGCCTGCACCACCCGTGAAAAAAAACCGTCGAGCGTGCCGAGGTTCAATCGCGGCATCGCGTCCACCGTCGCGCGCAGCAGGCGGAGAAAGTCCGCCGCCGCAAACGCCGGCGCCTCGATCTCGGCCGCCAGCTGCCGCGCATACCCCGGAGCGCTCGCCGCCCGCGCCAACTTCTTCAATATCTCCTCGAAAAACTCGCCCGCCGCTTTTCGCGTAAACGTCAGCGCCACGATCCGCTCGGGCGGCGCCCCGTGCGCCAGGAGCTTCACGAAGCGATGCGTCAAGGCGTAGGTCTTGCCGGCTCCCGCCGAGGCGAGGATCATTTCGTGCCCGATTCGCTTCATCGTGTCTCCTCCTCCCACGCGATACTTGCCGCCGCGCCGCGGTGAAACAGCTCCGCAAACTCGTCGTGATCGACATCGCGACCGACCCTTTCCCGGGGCGGCCAAAATTCCCCCGCGACCACCGCCGCGGCCACGCCGGCCGCGCAAGCCTCCGCCGATTCCTGCGTCTCACGGGAAAAATCCGTCCACAAGGCCACCGCCGTCTCGCCGGCCGCTTTGGGCAGGTTGAAATACCCGCATTCCACGGCTTCACCGAACTCCGCCACCAGCGCCCGCCGATAAAGCGGCAACTGCAAGTCCGCCCAAGCCCTCGCCTTCCCGCCGCCAAAGGCCCCCAGACGCCACGGCGGCAACTCCCGATCGTCGGGCCGCACCGGCCGCAAATGCGCCTCGGCCGGCGTCTGCGCGCGGTCGCCCGTCTTGTAGTCCAGCACCCGCACCCGGCCGTCGCGGTGCCGGTCGACGCGATCAATCTTGCCGCTCAGCGTCAGCCCTCCGAGCGCCACCTCAAACTTCCACTCGACCCGATCCGTCCGCCAGCCCCCGACCCTCTGCCGGGCCTCCTCCTTGGCCGTTGCCCGCAAGCGCTGCCGCGCCGCCTCGAATTGCACGACCAGTGGCAAGGTCGGCTCGGCTCCGTAGCGCCGCCTCGCCGCTTGTTCGAATCGCGCGAGCAAAAACTCCCGCAACGGCTCCTCCGCCGTGCACTCCCGCAGCGCCATCTCGTCGCCAAGCGCCTGCAGGGACGCGTGCAGCAACGTGCCGAAATCCCTCGCGTCGAGTTCGGCCGGCGCCGGCTCGACTCGTTCCATGCGCAGCCCGTGGGCCAGATAAAACCGGAACGGACACGCCAGCCAGCGGCGCAACGCCGTCACCGGCAACCGGCCCGGCACCGCCACCATCTGCGGACGCAACCGCCAGGCCCGCGTCCACGGCGGGTTCGGCCGCACCGCCGTCGCCGAGGCTCCGAACAATTGCGCCACCCTCGTCGGCAACTCCGCGTCCGCACAACGCAACAACAGCCGCGAGGGCCGCAGCGGATTCCCCGACGCCGAGGTCTTCCCCAGAAAAACGTCGAGCCGCCCCGCCCCGCCGGACCGCGCCGCCGCGATCGCCGCGAACAGATACGCGTCGCACGCGAAACGATCCGCGTTGCCTTTCAGCCCGAGTCGCTCGCGCAACGTCTCCGGCAGATACACGTCGCCCGTCACGGCCGACGGGACCCGCCCGTCGTTGCAGCCGGCGACGAACAAGTGCGGTGCGTCGTCCCACAAAACTTCCAACCAACCGGGCAACTCCAGCGCCCCCGTCGGTCGCTCCCCCCGCCGCGACTTCCTCGGCGTAAACCCCGAGCGCCAGTTGCCACGCCTCGCCGCGCGCCAACCCCACCCCGGTCTTCAAGACCTCCCCCAATTCGCGCAGACCCGCCATCCAAGCCTCGGCCGCCCGGGCCATCGGCGCCTCCGCGTCGAACGTCCGCTCCGAGAAAATCTCACCCAGCGCCGCCGCCGCGTTACCGGGAAAGGTCCCTTCGGTCAGCAGCTCCCTTAACCTTCCCAGCTCTGCGAGCGCCTGGGCCGCCGTCGGATACTTCGCCGCGTGACTTCGCGCCGCCGCAAGGTGCGGCGGAAGATGG
>JBDNFZ010000398.1:0-3778 GCA_041689555.1 Opitutaceae bacterium
CGGGTTGCCGGAGGATCGTCACCTCCCGGCGGCTCGGTTGCGGTGGTTTTTTCTTTTTCACCCCTGCCTTATGGCAGGTAAAAATCCCGCAACCGAGCCGCTTCCCTCACTCATTCAATCTTTCGCTGTGGGATGGTTCTGCATAAAAATCCCCGGCTTCCATCGCGCGGACGATCGATTCGGGCGTAAGGTGCCGCGATCGCACCATCACCCAGCCGCGGCCCGAGTTGCTCTTCCCGAGCATCTGCTCGTGGTAGTTGTGCGAGTCGTCGACGGCGATGCCATACATCACGTCGAGCCCCAGCTCGGCGAGACGACGGGTGAGCACCACGTCCCAGATCTCCTCGTTGCCCAGATGATTCTCGTCGCCGGCATTATGCACGCCGGGGTGGCCGTTATAGACTTCGAAAAACTGTTCGTGGTGGACCTGCATCAACTCCTCCGCCGTCACGCCCCAGAGAAAAAACGGATGGTTGAGATGGAGCAGCATCGGCTGCCCCGTCGCCTCGCGCTGCACCCGCACCGCCTCGACGGTGCGCTGCATGATCTCGAGGGCGTTGTCGGCTTCGACCGGGGCGACGAGGGTGTGCGGATTCGTTAGGTTCATATGCACCGGTCCGCCGAGCTCGGGCGTCGTGGCGGTCTTCGGGCGCTTCCAGTTGGCGGTCACCTCCAAGCCCGGGATCATCAGGAAACGCCCCGGCTCCTCGAAGAGCGTGCGATACTCCGCCAGCGGTTTGAGGCGCACTTCGCGCCGACCGCCGGTCTCGCGGTGTTCGACCCAATCCGCGCCGAAGCGCGCGACATACTTCTCCAACACCGCGCCGCCCCCGCGCTGCGCGACCTTGCCCGCGACGACCGCCGGCGGTTTCAGTTCAAACCAGCGCACGCCTTCCGCCAGGATATTGTGGTCCGACATCGCGAGGAAGTGATACCCTTCGCGCTTATACCAATCGGCGATCATCTCCGGATAATCGTCGCCGTCGCTCCATAGCGAGTGCGTGTGCAGGTCGCCCTTGAACCAACGTTGCGGCGCTTCGGCGGCCGTCACGCGCGCCGAAGCGCAGCAGCCCAAAACGACGGCGCAACAAAGGGAAAAACGGGAGGGGTTCTTGGAAGAATCGTTGGGGGAAGTCAGGTCGGCCACGCCACCTTGAGTAAAGAGGTCGCCCGTTACAATCGCGGGGCGGGACTTCGCTTTGCGCGGCGGCTTGTCAAACGACCCCTCGCTCGCCCAATTTTGCCGGGCCTTCGCCCTTCCCCACTCTCGAACATTTATGCTCCGCCGCTCCTTCCTCAAATCGGCCGCCTTCGCGGGCGCCGCGACCGCACTCTCCCGTCCCGCCCTCCACGCCGCCACACCCCCGCCCAAACTCGCGGTCGGCCTCGACAACTTTGCCGTGCGGGCGATGGGCTGGAAGGCACCGCAGCTCGTCGACTACGCCGCGTCGCTCAAGTGCGACACGCTCTTCATCTCGGACCTCGACGCCTACGAAAGCTTCGACGACGCCTACCTCCGCTCCGTGCGCGCCCGCGCCGAAGCGGCCGGGCTCGCGCTCTACGTCGGCGGCTGGAGCATCTGTCCGACCTCGAAGGCGTTTAGGAACAACCGGGGCACCGCCGAGGAACTTCTGCGCCTCGGCATCCGTGTCGCCAAAACGCTCGGTTCGCCCGTTTTCCGCGGCGTGCTCGGCAACATGGAAGACCGCAAGAGCGAGGGTGGCATCCAAGCGCGTATCGCCGATACCGTGGCCGTCATCAAAGCCTGCCGCGCCGACGCCGAGAAGGCCGGCATCAAAATCGCGATCGAGAACCACGCGGGCGATATGCACTCGTGGGAGTTGCTCCAGCTCATCGAAACCGCCGGGCGCGACCTCGTCGGCGCCAACATCGACTCCGGCAACGCCGCCTGGACTCTCGAGGACCCGATGGACGTCCTCGAGACCCTCGGGCCCGTCACGATCTGCTCCTCGCTGCGCGACCAGATGATCTGGTCCACACCGGAAGGTGCCGCCGTACAATGGACCGCCGTCGGCGACGGCCTGATCGATTGGAAAGCCTTCACCGCCCGCTGGGCCCGGCTCTGCCCCAAGGTCCCGATCATGATCGAGACCATCTCGGGTTCGCAGCGAAGCTTCCCCTACAAGCAGCCCGATTTCTGGAAGCACTACGACCGCCGGCCGGAGAAACTCGCGAAGTTCGAAGCCCTCGCCGCCCGCGGTCGGCCGCTGACCGCGTTCAAAGCGCCGCCCGGCCCCGAAGGAAAACAGATCACCCAGGATTTCCAGAAGGCCGAGATCGAGAAATCCATCGCCTACCTCCGCAAGGAAATCGGCCTCGGGCTCAGGGCCTGAGAGGAATGGGATGTGGAAATCGGGAAATCTGGAAAAGGACCCGCAACCTTTCGCAGCCCTCGCCTTTCTCCGTTCCTGATTTCCCGAGTTCCACATTCCCTTCGGTTTTATCCACGACCGGGCATGCGAATCCGGAAATCAGGAATTCAGGAAAAAGACCTTCAACCTCCCGCAGTCCTCGTCCCGCTCCGTTCCTGATTTCCTGAGTTCCAGATTCATCCCCTCTCTTTCCCAGCCCCCATTTCCGCATCCCAAACCCTGATTACCCGTCCCATGAACCGTCGCTCCTTCCTCCACAGCTCCGCCGCCGCGACCGCCTTGGCCGCGTTGCCTTTTTCCATCCGCGCTCAAGACAAGGCCGGCGCGAAGAAATTCCGCACCGTGCTCGTCGGCTGCGGCTGGTGGGGCAACAACATCCTCCGCGAGGCCATGGCCGGCGGGTCATGCGAGATCGTCGGGCTCTGCGACGTGGATTCGCGTCAGTTCGAGGCCACGTTGAAGAACGTCGCGGCCGGCACCGGCGACTCGCCGAAGCTTTTCAAGGATTACCGTGACCTGCTCGCGGCGACCAAGCCCGACATCGCCATCATCGGCACACCCGACCATTGGCACGCGCTGCCGATGATTGCCGCCGTGAAGGCCGGCGCGCACGTCTTCGTGGAAAAACCCATCGGCCACACCGTGCTCGAGGGCCGCGCCATGGTGAACGCCGCGCGCGCCACCGGTCGCGTCGTCCAGGTCGGCACGCACCGCCGCATCTCGCCGCACAACATCAGCGGCCGCGAATTCATCCGCTCGGGCCAGCTCGGCGAGATGGGCATGGTCCGCTGCTTCGTCAACTCCGGCGGCGGCCCGGACAAGCCGCTCCCCACCGTCGAGGTGCCGAAGGAACTCGATTGGGATCTCTGGTGCGGCCCGGCCCCGCTCCGGCCCTTCAACGGCGGCGATCCGCGTAACCCCGCGATCGGCGGCGGCAACCGCGGCATCCATCCGCGCGGTTTCCGCAACTACCTCGACTACGCCAACGGCACCCTCGGCGACTGGGGTATCCACTGGCTCGATCAGGTCCTCTGGGTCACCGGCGAGAAATATCCGAAGCGCATCTACTCCGCCGGCGGCCGGCCCATCGCCGGCCCCGCGATCCTGACGCCGACCGAGCAGACGACCGACGCCCCCGACCACCAGCTCGCGACCTACAGTTTCGACAAATTCGACGTGCAGTGGGAACACCGCCGCTTCGGCGCCAACAACACCGACAAGGGCGAAAGCGTCGGCTGCTACTTTTACGGCACCAAGGGCATCTTCCACATGGGCTGGCAAAAGGGTTGGACGTTCTATCCCGCCGACGGAAAATTGCCGCCCGTCAACGAGCCGCCGCAACTCAACCAGCCCGACGCGCAGAACATCAAGGAACTCTGGGCCGA
>JBDNFZ010000399.1:0-3978 GCA_041689555.1 Opitutaceae bacterium
CGGATCACGGGCAGGGCTGCCCGTGCCGCGACGGGATCAGGCTTTGCCGGCGACGATCGCGGCGGGCGCGGGGGAGGGCGCGGGATAGGCGACGCGGGCGTGAAGCATGTTGAGCAGCGTGAACTGAAAGCTGTTTTTAATGCGGGCGATGTCTTCGAAAGTGAGCGGGGCCTCGTCGAGTTGTTTGTCGGCGATGCGGTCGAGAACAATCTTGTCGATCAGCGCGGTGAGTTGCACGGCATCGGCGGAGCGGAGGGAACGCGAGGCGGCCTCGACGCCGTCGGCGAGGGAGATAACCGCGCTTTCCTTAAATTGCGGACGCGGGCCGTCGTAGCGAAACGGGGCCTCGGCCGGAATTTTCGATTCCTGATTCTCGATTTTTGATTTTTGGCCGGGATCGGAGACGGAGAACGGGGCCAGGGAAAGGGAAAGGGCTTGCTGATAAAAGTAGCGGACGAGAGTGGTGCCGTGGTGCTGGCTGATGACGTCGATCACGGCGCGCGGCAGATGGTGGCGGACGGCGAGATCCACGCCGTCGGCGACGTGGCGCTTGATGATCTGGGCGGAATCAAACGGGTTGTGGGAATCGTGGGGGTTGAGAAGGTCGCGCTGGTTCTCGGTGAAATAGGCGGGGTGGGCGGTCTTGCCGATGTCGTGGAAGAGGGCGCAGACGCGAGCGAGGAGCGGATTGGCCCCGATGGCGTTGGCGGCGTTCTCGGCGAGCTGGGCGACGACGAGGGAGTGGTGATAGGTGCCGGGCGCCTCGAGCTGCATGCGACGCAGGAGGGGGTGGTTGTAGTCGGTGAGCTCGAGGAGGGTGATGTCGGTGGTGCGTTTGAAGAGGGATTCTAGGACGGGGAGGAGGCCGACGACGGCGACGCCGGTGAAGAGGCCGGTGAGGACACCGGCGGCCATCTGGCGGGCGAGGGTGGCAAGCGGGGTCTGATCGGCGAAGGCGATGAGCGCGGCGAAGACGGCGACGGTAAGACCGCCGCCGGCGGCGGCGCGCACGACGCGACCGCGGCGGCGGGCGTCGCGGGCGAAGTAGATGGCGACGAGGGAGGCGAGGAAGGTGAGGACGAGCAGGTCGAGGCGGTTGCCGTAAATGACGCCGGTGAAAATGGAGATGAGCAGAGCCATGAAGATGGCGGAGCCGGCGTTGATGAGAATGGCGACGATGAGCGGGGCGAAGGCGGTGGGCGCGATGTAGGGGAGGGTCGAGGCCCACGAGCCGTCGCGGATGAAAAACTCGGCGCCGCCGAGGGTGTAAACGAGGCGGACGAGGCCGAGGTTGAGGATGACGACGAGGGCGAGGAGGCCGAGGCGGACGTTGCTGCGCAGTGTCTCGGCGTCCTCGATGCGGATGTAGATGATGGAGGCGAGGACCATGGCGAGCACGAGGAGGACGCGGCCGAAGAGGGCGAGGCCCTCGTTCAGTTCGGCGTCGGCGTGTTCCATGAGGTAGCGGCGATGGGCGGCGAACATCTCGTGTTGCTCCGGGGTGATCCGGTCGGCGGCCTCGATGATGGTCTGGCCGCGGACGACGTTGATGGTGACGGGCGGAAGGCGGCCGGCGGCCTCGTCTTCGCGGCGCTGCGTGGCGGCGGCGTCGAAAGCGACGTTGGCGGCGACGCCGGAGCGGAAAAGGCGGAAGAGCGCCTGGGCGCCGGGGCGGGGCGCACCCTCGGTCGCGAGGCTGACGCGCAGGATCGTGAGGGCTTCCTCGAGGGAATGCACGGGTCGCGGGGACGGATCGCCGCCGGGCGTGGCGATCTGGAAGACGGTGACACCGCCCGAGGCGGAACGGCCCAGCGCGCCGTCGTGGATGCCTTCGGCGTGGAGTTCGCGGAGGGTGGTGAGACCGGTTTCGAAAAGTGCGGCGCGTGCCTTGGGGTCGCCGAGGCTGAGGAGGCCGGCGAGCTCATCGCCGTTGACCCGGAGACCGCTCGCGGCGGCAAAGTCGGTGGCGACCGTGTTGAGGGCGGAGGAGGCGATGCCGGGGAGCGCGGGGCTTTTTGGGTGGGCGTTTTCGTAGAGACTCAGGCGCACCAGCAGGTCGCGGGCGGCGGTTTCGAACCGTTGCAGCGCCTCAAACTCCAGCCGGTAGACCGGAGGGACGCGGTTGAGAAAATCCTCGCGGGCGGCGCGGGTGCGTTCCTCGCTGACGTAGGTGAACGAGGCGGCGGCGGTGACCCGGACGGTTGCGGTCTGGCCGGGCAACATCGGCAGCCGCAACGCGGTCATGCCGGCCGAGCTGATGAGCACGATCGCCGCGACGGTGACGATGAAGATGAGGGCGGCGACGAGCCGGCTGCGCTCGAGGAACTCACGCGCCGCCGATTGCGCGGACGACGCGGCGGGACGGCGGGCGCCGAGGCCGCCTAAGAGGAGTTTCCATTGGTTCTTAACGGACATCGGGAGAGGCAGACTGCTGGATTATAGGTTAAGGTCAGCGCAAAACTGGACGGTCGATTTGAAGCGGCTCCGGCAGAGGAGCGACCTACTTCTGACCCTCGGATCCGGCTTCGCCGCCGATCGGGTTGCGGTAAGCCTCGTAGGCTTCGATGATTTTTAGGACGAGAGGGTGGCGGACGACGTCGGAGCCGCTGAAGGTGTGGAACTCGATGCCGGGGATATTTTGGAGGATGCAGCGGACTTCGAGGAGGCCGCTTTGCTTCGAGCGGGGAAGGTCGATCTGGGTGATGTCGCCGGTGACGACCATGCGGGATTCTTCGCCGAGGCGGGTGAGGAACATCATCATCTGCTCGGGGGTGGTGTTCTGCGCTTCGTCGAGGACGATGAAGGCGTTGGAAAGCGTGCGTCCGCGCATGTAGGCCAAGGGGGCGATCTCGATGACGCCTTTTTCGGTGAGGCGGGTGACGTCGGCGGGGTCGAGCATATCGCCGAGCGCGTCGTAAAGGGGGCGGAGGTAGGGAAGGATTTTTTCCTCAAGGTCGCCGGGGAGGAAGCCGAGGGCTTCGCCGGCTTCGACGGCGGGGCGGGTGAGGATGATGCGTTGCACTTCGTTTTTCAGCAGCGCGGAGACGGCGGCGGCCATCGCCAGGTAGGTCTTGCCGGTGCCGGCGGGGCCGATGCCGAAAACGACGGGATTCTTGAGGATGGACTGGAGGTAGAGTTTTTGACCGAGGGTTTTCGGCACGATGGTTTTTCGGTTCGTCGCGATGACGAGCGGCGCGTCGTAGAGGGCCTTGAGCGCGGAGCCTTCGCCGCGGACGAAGCTTTCGAGGATACGGAGAAAATCGGGCGTGCGGATGGCGAGGCCTTGGCCGCGGGCGGCGTGGAGGAAGTTAAAGAAAGCGGCGGCGAGGGCGACGGACTCGGCGGGCGGGCGGGGATAGGCGGACTCGGGGAGGGGTTTGCCGCGGGCGGGGGAGGCAGCGACGGCGGGAGGAAGGGCGGGCTCGATCTTGAGCCAGTCGTCGCGGGCGATGAGGCGGACGCAGAGGACGGTCTCGGCGGCGGCGAGGTTCTGGTCGGAGCCGGCATAGAGCTGGCTGAGGTGGCGCGGGCTCGGGAAGTGGAGGGTCTTGGAATGCAAACGGAGGTCGGGGAATCGAGGAAGGGGGAGGATTATCTGGAAATCAGGAAATCAGGAACGGAGGCGGAGCTGACGAAAGACCGAAGAGAAAGAGGAAAGGGAAAGATTTTCAGGCGATGTCTTTTGTGGCGGAGGAGAGCCGGTCCCACATCGTTTCGAGGGCTTGGGGTAAGATGCGGGTGTGGCCGAGGACGGGCATGAAGTTGTTGTCGCCGTTCCAGCGGGGGACGAGGTGGCCGTGGAGGTGGGCGATGCTCCCGCCGGCGGCGGAGCCGAGGTTGAAGCCGACATTGAGGCCGTCGGGTTTGAGGACGGCGTTGAGGAGCTTTTGGCCGAAGACGATCTCCTCCATGAGATCGGCCCGCTCGGCCGGAGTAAGTTCGAGGAGATCGGTGACCTCGCGGAAGGGGACGGCGAGA
>JBDNFZ010000400.1:0-6902 GCA_041689555.1 Opitutaceae bacterium
CCGCCAAGCCTCTGCGCCCCTTCCCGTCTCTGCGGTGCATTTCCGATCTCGGATTTGGCGTCGCCCGCAGAGCGCATAACCGGAGTTTGCACCGCAGAGCCGGGAGGGACCGCAGAGAAATACCTATCGCCAAGCCTCTGCGCCCCTTCCCGTCTCTGCGGTGCATTTCCGATCTCGGATTTGGCGTCGCCCGCAGAGCGCATAACCGGAGTTTGCACCGCAGAGCCGGGAGGAACCGCAGAGAAACGCAAAATCGCCGCGCCTCTGCGCCCTCGGGCTCGACGTGGTCGCCAACCACACCGACGTGGCCGCGCGTATCGCCGCCCTGCGCCAGCGCGCCGGCGCGAGCAAGGCAACCCCGCCCTGAGCCGAATCAAAAGTCCCCGCCCGTGCGTCGCCGCCCGGCGCTTCCGCCGCTTGACTCCGCCCCGCCCCCTCGTCCTCGTTTCGGTCGTGCCGCGCCTCCGCCACCTCCTCGCCCTCGCGCTCGCCCTGCTCTGGCTGCCGGCGACCCTGCACTGCGACCTCGAAGCCGCCGGCCTCGGCCAAGCCTTCGGTTGCCACGAGGAATCCGCCCATGATCCCCATCACTGCTCCGACGATTCCTGCCACGCCATCGAGAGTCTCACCTATAAGATCGATACCGCGCCGGTAAAAGTTCCTCCCCCCGCCCTCGGCCTTTTCAATCACTGCCCGCTGTCTCCCGCCCCTTTGTTCGCTCCCCCCGTCGGCGAACCTTCCGTCTGCCGCCCTTCCGAGCCGCCCCCGCTCGCGCAGCATTGGCGATTTGCCCGCCGCGCCGCGCCGCCCGCGCGCGCGCCCTCTTGCTTGGTTTGATCGGCTCCTGCGCGAGCTCGGTCTGCGTTTCGTCGCGTGCCCTTCCCGGGCGCGCCCGCGCGATTTTTCCGCGCCCTCGTCCGCTTCCTCCCGTCCGCGTTTTTCCTTTCCCGCCATGTCCCCGACCCGATTTTTTCTCCCGTTAGTCTTGGCCTCCGCCGCCTCCGCCGCCGAGCCCCCGCCGCTCTCGTTGCGCGACGCCCTCGCCACGGCCCTGCAAAAAAATCCCGCCCTCCGCGCCCAAGCCTTCGAATCCCGCGTCGCCGAGGCCCGCATCGCGCAGGCCGCCGTGCGCCCCAATCCCGAATTCTCCGTCACCGCCGAGAATTTCCTCGGCACCGGTGCCCTCTCCGGCGTCAAGTCCCTCGAAACCACCCTCCAGCTCAGCCAAGCCATCGATCTCGGCGACACCCGCGCCCGCCGTGTCGCCACCGCCGAGAGCGAGCGCAATCTCGCCGACACCGACTACCAAGCCAAGCGCCTCGATGTCCTCGCCGATGTCGCCCGCCGGTTCACCGAAGCCGTCGCCGACGCCGAGCGCCTCGCCGACGCCCGCAGCGCGCTCGCCCTCGCCGAGCAGACCGTCGCCGCCGTCCGCACCCGCGTCGACGCCGCCGTCGCCCCGCGCACCGAACTCAACCGCGCCCTTACCGCCCTCGCCCTGCTCCGCATCGAGGAGGAACATGCCGAGCACGAACTCCTCGTCTGCCGCCAATCCCTCGCCGCCGCCCTCGGCGAGACCGAGCCCGCCTTCGGCCCCGTCCGTGCCGATCTTCTCACCCTTCCCGCCGTCCCTGAGTTCCCCGCCCTCGTCGCCCGCCTCGAATCCAGCCCCGTCCTCGCCCGCTTCGCCCCTGAGGCCCGTTGGCGCGAAGCCCAGCTCCGCCTCGCGCAAAGTCTCCGCCGCACCGGCCTCCGCGTCAGCGCCGGTCTCCGTCGCGTCGAGGCCACCGATGATTTCGGCCTCGTCGCCGGCGTCTCCCTCCCGCTCGCCGTGCGCGACCAGACTGCCGGCGCGATCCGCGAAGTCCGCGAACGCCGCGCCCAAATCGACGTCGCCGCCGAGTCCGCCCGCCTCGAACTCCGCGCCACGCTCTTCGCCGTGTATCAGGAAATGCTCCACGCCCGCACCGCCCTCGCGCAACTCCGCGACGATGTCACGCCCCTCGCCGAGGAGACCCTCGCGCTCACCTCCGCCAGCTACCGTGCCGGCCGCACCGCTCTCCCCGAACTCCTCGAGGCCCAGCAATCCCTCGTCGATCTCCGCCGGCAAATCGTCGCGCAGGCCGCCGCGTTCCACCTTCACGTGATCGAACTCGAGCGTCTCCTCGGCGCCCCGCTCTCATGATCCCTCCGTCGCCTTTTCGCTCCATCCCTCCTTCTCCGCTCCCCTCCCGCCCATGAACTGGAAACTCCCCCTCTCCCTCCTCGCCGTCGCCGCCCTCGGCACCGCCGGCTATTTTTACCTCTCGCACTCCCACGCGCACGGCGACCACGCCGGCCACGGCCACGCGCACGGCGCCCACGGTCACGACGAATCCGCCGAAGCCGCCGACCCGCGCGGCCCTCACGGCGGCCGTCTCCTCCGCGACGGCGTCTTCTCCCTCGAACTCGCCATCTTCGAAAAAGGCGTCCCGCCCGAATTCCGCGCGTGGTTCACCGACGACGGCCAGCCCCTCGCTCCCGCCGGCGTGAAACTCACCGTCACGCTCAAGCGCCCCGGCGACGTCACGGACACGCATACTTTCATCCCCGAGGGCAACTACGCGCGCGGCAGCGCCGAGGTCTATGAACCGCACTCCTTCGACTACACCATCGTCGCCGAATCCTCCGGGAAAACCCACCGCTGGGCCTTCGCCGCCCCCGAGATGCAGACCACGATTTCCGCCGCCGCGACCGCGCGCGCCGGTGTCACCATCGAGCCCGCCGGGCCCGCGACGATTCGCGAAACCCTCGCCGTTTACGGCCAGATCAAACTCAACGCCGATAAACTCTCCCGCGCCGTCCCCCGCTTCGCCGGCCTCGTCCGCGAAGCCCGCAAATCCCTCGGCGATTCCGTCGCCGCCGGCGAGGTCGTCGCCGTCGTTGAGACCAATTCCACCCTCGCCCTCATCGAGGTCCGCGCGCCCCTCGCCGGCACCGTCGTGGAGCGCGCCGTCCAGCCCGGCGAAACCGTCGCCGAGGGCGCCGCCCTCTACACCGTCGCCGACCTCTCCACCGTCTGGATCGATCTCGCCCTCCCGCAACGCGACGCCGCCCGCGTCCGCGTCGGCCAGCCCATCGCGCTCCATCTCGACGCCACCGATCCTTCCGCCGCCACCCCCGCCACGATCGCCTGGCTCTCCCCCACCGCCTCCGCCGACGCGCAGACGCTCACCGCCCGCGTCGTCCTCCCCAACCCCGACGCCCGCTGGCGCCCCGGCCTCTTCGTCACCGCCGACCTCGTCCTCGCCGAGACCACGGTGCCTGTCGCCGTCAAAGCCTCCGCCCTCCAAACCCTCTTCGCTTTCACCGTCGTCTTCTCGCAACACGGCGAGATCTACCAAGCCCGCCCCCTCACTCTCGGTCGTCGCAGCGGCGGCTTCGTCGAGGTCCTCTCCGGCCTCCGCGCCGGCGAATCCTATGTCGTCGAGAACAGCTATCTCATCAAGGCCGACATCGGCAAAGCCGGCGCCGAGCACGACCACTGAGCCGCCCTCCGCGTCGGCGATTAGCCGGCCCAACTTCACCCGCACAGGCGATCAGCCGTAGCCTCATTCCCAAAAATTCGCCCATCGGCGGATTTCATTAGCGGTCAAAAAACTCCGTCCCCCGTCCTCCGCTCTCCGTTCTCCGCTCTCAGCTCTCAACTCTCCGCTCTCAGCTCTTAACCCCGCGCCCCCACTCCGATGCTCGAAAAAATCATCCAAGGCTCCATCCGCCACCGCTGGCTCGTCCTCGTGCTCACGCTCGGGGTCGCCGCCCTCGGCGTGTTCAATTACCAACGCCTCCCCATCGACGCCGTCCCCGACATCACCAACGTCCAGGTCCAGATCAACACCGACGCTCCGGGCTATTCGCCGCTCGAGGTCGAGCAGCGCCTCACGTTTCCCATCGAGACCGCCATGGCCGGCCTCCCCCGCCTCGATTACACGCGCTCCCTTTCCCGCTACGGCCTCTCCCAAGTGACCGTCGTCTTCAAAGACGGCACCGACATCTACTTCGCCCGCCAGCTCCTCGCCGAGCGCCTGCAGCAGGTGCGCGGCCAGCTCCCGCCCGGGCGCGAGCCCACGATGGGCCCCATCGCGACCGGGCTCGGGGAGATTTTCATGTATACCGTCGAAGCGACCCCCGGCACGCGGCGGCCCGACGGCTCCCCGTGGTCGCCCGCCGATCTGCGCGAGATCCAGGACTGGGTGATCAAGCCGCAACTGCGCACCGTCCCCGGTGTCGTCGAGGTCAACACCTCCGGCGGTCACGTTAAGGAATACCACGTCACGCCCGCGCCCGACCGGCTGGCGGCTCACGGCCTCACGTTCGCCGACCTCGTCGACGTGCTCACGCGCAACAACACCAACGTCGGCGCCGGCTACATCGAGCGTTCCGGCGAACAATACCTGATCCGCGTCCCCGGCCAGCTCGCCAATGTCGACGATATCGGTGCCGTCGTCATAGCGCGCCGCGCCGGCCGGCCCGTCCGCGTGCGCGATGTCGCCGAGGTCGCCGCGAGCCACGGCCTGCGCACCGGCGCCGCCACCAAGGACGGCCGCGAAACCGTCCTCGGCACCGCCATGATGCTCAAGGGCGAGAATCCGCGCGAGGTCGCCGCCCGCGTCGCGACGCGCCTCGCGACCATCGGCCGCAGCCTGCCCCCGGGCATCGTCACCACCACGATCTACGACCGCACGTCGCTGGTCGATCGCACCATCGCCACGGTGAAAACCAACCTCCTCGAAGGCGCCCTCCTCGTCGTCGTCGTCCTGTTCGCGCTCCTCGGCAATATCCGCGCCGCCTTCATCACCACCGCCGTCATCCCGCTCGCGATGCTCTTCACGATCACGGGCATGGTGACCAATAAAGTCTCCGGCAACCTCATGAGCCTCGGCGCCCTCGACTTCGGCCTCATCGTGGACGGCGCCGTCATCATCATCGAAAACTGCCTCCGCCGCTTCGGTCGGGAGCAGCACCGCCTCGGCCGCCTGCTCACCAAACCCGAGCGCCTCGCCCTCGCCTTCGACGCCACGCGCGAGGTCCGCGGTCCCACGATGGCCGGCGAGCTCATCATCGCCGTCGTCTACATCCCCATCTTCGCCCTCACCGGCGTGGAAGGAAAAATGTTTCACCCGATGGCCTTCACCGTCGTCGTCGCCCTCCTCGGCGCGATGATCCTCTCGATGACGTTCGTCCCCGCCGCCGTCGCGATCTTCGTCACCGGCAAAGTCTCCGAGAAAGACAACCCCGCCATCCGCGGGGCCAAGGCCGTCTATCTGCCGGTGCTGCGCTTCGTCCTCTCCGTGCGTCCCGCCGCTGTTCTCGCCGCCGTCGTCCTCCTCGCCCTCTCCGCGTTCACCGCCACGAAACTCGGCCGCGAATTCATCCCCGGCCTCGACGAGGGCGACATCGCCATGCACGCGATGCGCATCCCCGGCATCAGCCTGACCCAGGCCGTGGCGATGCAGCACGATTTGGAAAAACGCATCCTCGAAATGCCCGAGGTCGCGCGCATCGCCAACAAGATCGGCACCGACGACCTCGCGAACGACCCGATGCCGCCCAGCGTCGCCGACGGCATCGTCATCCTGAAACCGCGCTCCGCATGGCCCGATCCGACAAAACCGAAACGTCAGGTCGTCGCCGAACTCGCCAAGCTCGTGGAGTCGGTTCCCGGCAACAACTACGAGTTCACCCAGCCCATCCAGATGCGTTTCAACGAACTCATCTCCGGCGTCCGCGCCGATGTCGCCGTGAAAATCTACGGCGACGACCTCGCCGTCATGAACGCCACCGCCGAGGAAATCGAAACCGTGCTCAAATCCGTCCCCGGCGCTGCCGACGTGAAAGTCGAGCAAACCACCGGCCTCCCCATCCTCACCGTTCACCTCGACCGCGAAGCCCTCGCCCGCTACGGACTCGCCCTCGCCGACGTGCAAGCCCTCGTCTCCACCGCGATGGGCGGCACCACGGTCGGCCAGATTTTCGAAGGCGACCGCCGCTTCGACCTCGTCGTCCGCCTCCCCGAAAATCTCCGCACCGACCTCGACGCCCTCGCCAACCTCCCCGTCCCGCTGCCGCCGGCTCTCAGCTCTCAGCTCTTAACTCTCAGCTCTTCCACCATCCCCCTCCGCTCCGTCGCCAAGATCGAAATCGCCCCCGGCCCGAACCAGATCAGCCGCGAAAACGGCAAGCGCAGCGTCGTCGTCACCGCCAACGTCCGCGGCCGCGACCTCGGCGGTTTCGTCGCCGAAGCGCAGTCGCGCATCGACTCCTCCGTCAAGCTCACGCCCGGCACGTGGCTGGGCTACGGCGGCACCTTCGAACAACTCCTCTCCGCCACGAAGCGCCTTCAGATCGTCGTGCCCGTCGCGCTCGCGCTCATCTTCGGCCTGCTCTTCCTGAGCTTCGGCAGCGCGAAAGACGCCGCCCTCGTGTTCACCGGCGTGCCCCTCGCGCTCACCGGCGGCATCGCCGCGCTCTGGCTGCGCGACATCCCGTTCTCCATCTCGGCCGGTGTCGGCTTCATCGCCCTCAGCGGCGTCGCCGTGCTCAACGGCCTCGTGATGCTCTCCTTCATCCGCGCGCTCCGCGAGGAGGGCCGCCCCCTCGACGCCGCCATCGAGGAAGGCTGCCTCACGCGCCTGCGTCCCGTGCTCATGACCGCGCTCGTCGCGTCTCTCGGCTTCGTCCCGATGGCGCTCGCCACCGGCGCCGGCGCCGAGGTCCAGCGCCCGCTCGCGACCGTCGTCATCGGCGGCATCATCAGCTCCACCCTCCTCACCCTCGTGCTCCTTCCCGTCCTCTACCGCATGGTCCACCGCGACGCCCCCTCGCCCACCATCGTCACGTAACCCGCGCCCCAAATCTTGCCC
>JBDNFZ010000401.1:0-3699 GCA_041689555.1 Opitutaceae bacterium
AATGCTTATGCCGACAATACCACGCCCCGCGAATGGGGCCCTGCCATGATCGTCGTGAACCGGAAAGGCGGCAAAAAAGAGAGCGGACGCGGACCTTAAACGGTGGCCTGGTCAGCAGCCGAAAACGTAGCCGAAGCCTCCGCGCTGAACGCGCCCGTTCTTGCTATTATCCACTCGCGGGCGTTCGCCGCTACGCGCCAACCGCCTCGCCACGCCCGCGCCACGCTTGGCCACCCGGCGCCGCTATCTAAGGACTCGAAATACAAACCGCAGCGGCCAACGCGGATCGTGCGCCCGCGCCCTTAGTCCAGCCGCCGGTCGACGACGCCCTGATTCGCGCCGTGGGGGGGGAGGACGACCGCGCGACGGCGTGGTGCGTTCTTCCCGCGCGGCTGTTTCTCCGCACCGGCTCCGTTTGTCCGCGTGACGAAGAATTTTCGCGGAATGAGCGACCCTATCAAACGGCCACAAAATCGCTACGGGGCGGGATAATTTCAAGCCCCGGACCAAGCCGGCGACGTTCAAGGCCATGCTGAATGCCTATGGAACGACGCAATCGGACTACGTGCGGGTGAGAAGCCTTTGTTCAGCGACCTGCAGTAGCGCACCGCCAGGCGCGCAAAAGGTGCGAAATGGCTCTCGTTCTTCGTCTGATCAGCGAGCGTCAAACAGCAAAGCGCGGCGCGAGGGCGGTGTGGAGTTCGCGGACGAGGGCTTCGGTCGTCGTCCAATCGATGCAGCCATCGGTGATGCTCACGCCGTAGCGGAGGTTTTCTTTCGGCTGGGGGAAGGGCTGGGTGCCGGCACCGAGGTTGCTCTCGATCATCGCGCCCATGATGGAACGGTTGCCGGCGGTGATCTGCGCGAGGAGGGCGCGCATGACCTCGGGTTGGAGCTCGGGTTTTTTGGCCGAGTTGTCGTGCGAGCAATCGACGAGGATCGATTTGGGCACGCCGGCTTTGGCCAGGAGAGCCTCGGTCTGGGCGATGTGCGCGGGCGAGTAATTCGGGCCGGCGGCTCCGCCGCGGAGGACGACGTGGCAATTGGGATTGCCGCGGGTGACGACGGCGGAGGCCGCGCCGTCGAGGTTGATGCCGAGAAACGTCTGGGGCTGGCCGGCGGCCTTGATGGCGTTGACGGCGGCTTGGAGGGAACCGTCGGTGCCGTTCTTGAAGCCGAGCGGCATCGAGAGGCCGCTCGCCATCTGGCGGTGGGTCTGGGACTCGGTGGTGCGGGCGCCGCTGGCACCCCAGCAGACGAGGTCGGCGACGTATTGCGGGGTGATGGGGTCGAGGAATTCGGTGGCGGTGGGCAGGCCGAGGTCGAGGACGTCGCGCAGGAAGGTGCGGCCGAGGCGCAGGCCGGCGGCGATGTCATGCGAACCGTCGAGGTGCGGGTCCATGACGAGGCCCTTCCAGCCGACGGTGGTGCGGGGCTTTTCGAAATACACGCGCATCACGATAAGCACGCGGTCGGAAACCTCCTTGGCTAGGGCGGCGAGGCGGCGGGCGTAATCGCGGCCGGCGTCGAGGTCGTGAATGGAGCAGGGACCGACGAGGAGGAGGAAACGCCGGTCGTCGGTGAAGATGATGCGGTGAATCTCCCCGCGGCTGTGGGCGACAAAAGCGGCCTGGGCGGCGGTCTTGGGTAGCTCTGCGAGGAGGGCCGCAGGAGTGGGGAGGATGCGGGTTTCGACGACGTTGAGGTCGGAGGTGCGATGCATGAAGGGGCAGGTTGTCCGTCTAAATGGCGGTGGTGCAAGCCCGGGGTGGGTCGGTGCGAACCGAGGAATTTGGGCAAAAAAGTGGCCGGCTACATACCCCTATGTAGCCGGCCTTTGCTTTCTTAGTTACCCCAAAACTCCCCGCTATGCGGGGAGAAGTGTGAAATTGAACAAGGAAAGGAATAGTTCATCGTGAAAGTCCGTCAACTCAAAGTTAGCAAAATCTACCACGGGAATTGCTAAATAACTAAAAAACATAAGGATAAGATTATGGTTATTTCTTCATCACTGGCGTTTTCGGTGTGGTCGCCGGGCACGTTGCTGCGGGTGAGCGGAGAGGATGCGGCGACCTTTCTCCAAGGACAATTCACCAACGACCTGCGTGGCACGTCCGCAGGGGCGGGAGTTTATGGGTTGTGGCTCAATCACAAAGGTAAGGTGCTGGCCGATAGCTTTGTGTTGCCGGGGGAAGAGGCGGGGGAGTTTTTGGCGGTGAGTTATTTTTGCCCGGTGGCGGCGGTGCGGGCGCGGCTTGAAGCCTACATCATCGCCGAGGACGTGATCTTGGAGGATATAACGACTGCTTGGGCGGGAGTGTCCTTGCTGGGTCCCGGCGCGAGCGACTGGCTGAAGGAAAAGCCGCGGGCGGGCCGGAGTTTTCCGGGCCGGCGACAGGTCGAGGAAAACCGGGAGTGGATTTTCCCGAGCACGGTGCTGGCTGAGGTGCGCGCGCAGCTCGCGGGCATACGCGAGGTCGATTCGGCGGAGCTGGCGACGCGAAGAATCCATGCGGAGATCCCGGTGGTGCCGGCCGATATCGGGCCCGGGGATTTGCCGGGCGAGGGGGCGCTGGAGAGCGCGGCGATCAGTTACATCAAGGGCTGTTACCTCGGCCAGGAAGTGATGGCGCGGCTGAAATCCATGGGACAGGTGCGGCGGCGGCTCCGGCGCGTGCGCGGAACGGGTCCGCTACCGACGCTGCCGGCGACGTTGTGGCAGGGCGGGCAGCGGGTCGGCGACTTGCGCTCGGCGAGTGCGGTCGCCGGCGGCTACGAAGGCTTGGCGATGATTTCTTTGGTGACATTCAAGGCGGGCGCGGGGCTCGCGCTCGCGGCAGGGGCAAGCGAAACGGCGGCGGTGATCGCCGCGGAGCCGTGAGCGAACAGGAACAACTCGCGCAACTCTGCGAGCGGCTCGGCGCGCCGCCGGCGCAGGCGGCCGTGATGGCGGCGCAGTTGCTGAAGCGCGCGGATCAACTCGCCGTGGAACGCGGCCAGCCCCGCGAAGAAACGCTGGCGCGCCTGCTGCGGCTTTTGGTGCAGGGCCGGGCGGGCGAGACACCGGCGGAATTTCCGGCGACGCAGCCGCCGGAGGACGAGCCCAAGCCGTAGGCGAAGGCGCGCGGCCGCCGCGATGAAGCCGAGGTTCCCGCTCGACGCGCGGGCGGCGGGCGGTTGTTTGGGGCTCCGCCAACCATGAAGCCCGCACTCACCGAAAAATTTCGATCCGTCTACGGCCGGGTGCCCGAGATTTTCGCCTACGCCCCTGGGCGGCTCGAATTCATAGGCAACCACACGGACTACAACGGCGGCACGGTGTTGGGCGCGGCGCTGGATCGCGGAGTCTGGGTCGCGCTGGCAGGGCGGCCGGACGGGCGGAGGCGCTTCGGGAGCGACCAGCGCGGGGCGCCGTTGGAGTTGTCGGCAGGCGAGATGTCGCGGCGCGGCGGGGCGGAAAGCTGGGTCAACTATCCGCTCGGCGTGCTGGCGGCGCTGCCGGTCTTCGGTTTTCCGGCCCCGGCGGGCTTCGACTATCTGGCGATGTCGAATCTGCCTTCGGGCGCGGGCCTCAGCAGCAGCGCGGCGATCGAGCTGGCCTCGGCGCTCGCGTTTTTGGAGATGGCGGGCGAGCGGCCGGCACGGGAAACAGTGGTGAAGATCGGCCGGCACGCGGAGAATCTTTTCGTGGGCGTGCCG
>JBDNFZ010000402.1:0-5175 GCA_041689555.1 Opitutaceae bacterium
GCTTCAACGGGGCCGCGCCGGTTCCGGCGCGGAGATGCGCAGACGATCGACCCCGTGCGCGCCGTGCCATGGCTTCAACGGGGCCGCGCCGGTTCCGGCGCGGAGATACTGAGCAAGAACGCGGGACCGACCGAGCAGGCCACCGCTTCAACGGGGCCGCGCCGGTTCCGGCGCGGAGATGCGGCCTCGCGACCGGCTGTCCGCGCCTTCGCGGCGAGCTTCAACGGGGCCGCGCCGGTTCCGGCGCGGAGATGCCTCGAAAGAGCGCTGCACGTCTGGCTCGACAACGTGCTTCAACGGGGCCGCGCCGGTTCCGGCGCGGAGATGTTGCGAGGCTTAGATGGAGGTTCGGTTTGGTGTTCGCTTCAACGGGGCCGCGCCGGTTCCGGCGCGGAGATACCGCCCACCGCCCACACCCCGCAAAGAAATAGTGCGGCTTCAACGGGGCCGCGCCGGTTCCGGCGCGGAGATAGCTGCTTGGCATCTAATTGATACCGAGCGGGGGAGAGGGGGTTTTGCGAGTGCCTATGCGTTTTTCTGGCAATGAACGGACCGAGAATCCTGAGTTTGTCGGAACTGGTTCTTCATAAATGTGCGAGCGCGAATGCGGGGCCTCGCATCGCCGAACCGCTCGCGGGGAAAATGTCAAAGAACCGGAGCGCGGGGCCCCCCCCCGTCGCTCCAAATCCTTACGCCACAAAACAGGGCGGATCTAGCTTTATGTAGCTTTGCCCGAGCGCACTGATGACCCGCTCACCCCGACTTTCCGACGGCCCCAGCGCAATGAACAAAACCTGGTCGTCTTTGCGATCAATCAAGCCCCGGAGGCGGCTTTCGAAATCGATTTTCTCCGCAGCCGTGAGGTCGCATTCAAAGACCGAAAGTTGGAGGTGCAGCCCGTAATCTTTGCAGGCTTTGAAGACTTTGCGCAGCCGCCTGGGGTCGGCGATGTCGTAAGTCACGATGTAATTGGTCCGACTCATTGTCGTAAGGGTGTGTGCGGCCGGTGCGGGAATCCGGTCAGCGGGTCATGAACGGCAGGTAGCATTCGATCTCGCCGGTGAGGGTGCGGGCAAGGAGGCGATACTGGAGTTCGATGGCCCGGCGGTAGCTCACTTTGTAATCGAACAGCGGGTGGGTAACGGTGTCGCCCAGGCGTTTTTCGTAGGCGAGGAAGAAGCGTTTGCGACCGGCCGGGGTGAGATTCACGGCATCGCCGGCGCGCACGAAGTCGCCCGGGGTGATCATGCGGTTATTGATGGCGGTGAGCACGGTGGAATCGGCGACGAGGGGGCGAAACTCTTCCATCACGTCGAGCGCCAGCGAGGGCCGGCCAAAACGGGGTTGATGGTAGAGGCCCACATAGGGATCGAACCCGACGGCAAGTGCGGCCACCGTGCAATCCCGGGTCAAGAGGCTGTAGGCGAGCGAGAGCAAGGCGTTGACCGGATCGCGCGGGGGGCGGCGGTTGCGGGTGGTGAAATCAAAGGTGAAATCCTTTTGTGCGTCGGCGATGCGCGTGGCCACCGATTCTTCGAGGCCGGGCAGCTCGTCATCGTCGTCGGCCCGCCCCTTGATCATGCCGCTCAAGTTTCGAAAATAGACCAAGGCGCCGGCGCCCTCGACGCCGAGGAGCGTGGGGAGATCGGGGGCGACCAGTGCGGCCGTGGCGGCATTTTTCAAGGCACGCAAGGCGACGGGCGGCGGTTCGACATGGTTGCGCATGAGGAGCGTGCGCTGGTTGCGGAGCTTGCCGTAAACAAAAAGGCGGGCGAGCGGCAGCGCTTTTTCGGGATCGGCGGCGGTGGCGAATTGGCGGATGCGGGTAAAAACATTGGTCAGGCCGTGCCCGCGGGTGAGGCCGTAGAACCACCCGCCCATCGAGAAGAAGGAAATCGGCACTTCTTTTTCACACAGCGTCTGGATGAGGGCGGTGGAGATCTGCGCGGAGCCGAAGACAGCGAGGTGGTGCAGGTCTTTTATGCGCACATCGGCGAGGGTGCCGCTTTGGTCTTTGACGATGACGGTCTCGCCCTTGCGGGTGATGGCGACGCCGGGGGTGTTGACGTAAAATACCTTCGTATCGACATCGGGGGCCATGAGGCGGCGGACTTCACCGGAGCCAGCGGGCCGGGGGAGTCGAGGTTCGGGCAGTTGGCTCCAGCCGAGGTCTTCGGAACCGAGAGCTGCGGCGAGGACCGCAGGATCGGTAGTGGCGGCGTTGGCGAGCGCACTCGCCTCGGCGGAAAAACCGAGGAGGCTGAGTTGCGTCGGGATCGGGGCCGACCGCGCGGATTCGGCATCAGGGATGGAGTCTTGGAGAAACCGGGTCTCGTCCGGCATGCAGATCGGAGCGAGGGAGCAACGGGGGCATTTGGGGGAATGATCGAGCGGCGGCGGCATGGTGCCGCGGGCGCAGTCGCGGGCCGCGACGATGCGCTGAAGGATCCACGTCTCGTCGGCGGCGGTGGGGATGAAGCGCACGCGCTGGCGGGTTTTGCGGTAGAAGACGACGCCTTCGGTGCAGGTGTAGCCGTTTTCGCGCAGGAGCAGGATTTGCACGCCGAGTTGCATGCGGTCGGCATCCCAGAGCTCGCGACCGGTCTCCCCTTCACGAGGGGCGCCGGCCTTGTATTCCACGGGGCAAACCGAGCGGGCGAGACCCGGAGCAGCGCCGAAGTCGAAGGACGGTTCGAGGGTGACTTCGACGAGATCGAGCTTGGCGACGACGCCGAGGCCGGCGGAGCCGAGCATGACGGAGCGGGCGTGAATCGTCTCGGGCGCCGCCGATCGGGAGGGCGTTTCGATTTCGGTTTTAGAATCGGCGGTCGTCGATTCGCCGGCGGGATTTTCGGAGACGGTGTCGGACGTCGGAGCGGCGGGCTCGGGCAGGTCGCCCTTTCCGGCATCCACCCGGGTGTGATCGGCCGCGCCGCGCTTGGTGTCGGCGTTGTGGAGGAAGACGCCTTCGACGTGCTCGTAATAAAAAAGGCGCGGACAGTAAACGAACTCGTTGAGCATGCGCGCCGGCAGGAGATCTGCGGTCGGATCGAGGGAGGGCGCGCTCATGGCATCAGAGGAGTTTCCAGTGGTCGATGTCGCGGGAGGTGAAGTCGCAGGGGGCGATGCGCAGGTCGAGGGGCCGGCGGGGATTCCAGGGGAGGTCGGGAGAGGAGCGCAGTTCGAGAAACCCGTTGATGCCGGCGAGGGGAAAGGCCGGGCGGAAAGCGATCTCGACGTGTTCGCCAAGGGGGAGAGCCCAGACGCGTGCGATCTCGGCGCGGAGGTGGGGGACCGGACCGGGGAGGAGCTCCGGAGACGAGTCGAACGGGAGGGCGAGTTGATCGTCGGTCATACGGGGAGGCGGGCCGGCGCAGGGAATGACGTCGATGGTTGTAGGAGCCTGCTTGCAGGCGATTCCGTTCTTGGGTCGCCGCGCTCCGGCGCAGGGAATCAGTTGATGGTCGGAAGGTGTGAGGTGTGAGGCGTGAGGCGGGAGGTGGGAGGTGGGTGGTGGGTGGGTCGCGGCGCGCCGGCTCAGGGGATGACGTTGACGGGGCGGAGGCCGAAGTGGGGAGCGGCGGCGAGAAGGTGGCGGTCGTTGGAGTAGATTTCCTTAAAGCCTCCTTCGGTGGCGGCGCAGAGGTGCAGGCAATCGGCGGAGCGAAGAAAGATCGAGGCGGGGAGGGATTGGAGTCGCGCGACCGAGAGGCGGACGAGGAATTCGGTGACCGGCAGCCAGCGCCAAAGATCGGCGGCCTGGTCGTCCTCGAAGCGGCGGCTGAGGGCGAGGTAGGTGGCTTGGTCTATTTTGCCTTCGCGAAGCTGGCGGTGGAAAGTCGTTTGAATTTCAGTGAGTGCCAGTAGGAGGGAGGCGCGCCCGGAGGTGTTTTCCACGAGGTCGAGAACCTGGTCGGTTCCGGGTTCCCGCAGGTAGCATTTGGCTATGTAGGCGCTGTCGAGGTAGATCATCGGCCGTCGCGGTCTGCGGAGATTAGCTCGGTGGAGTCGAGGTCGGTGGCGGGCATGGCCGAGCGATCACGTTTGGGGAAGGGTTTGCCGAGCTGATTGGCAGGGGTGGCGGGCTGGATTATGGCGACTGTCTGGCCGCGGTCGGTCACGGTGATGGGCTCGGAAGCGGCGCTGCGGACGTAGTGGCCAGTGCGGGTGTGGAGCTCGCGGATGGAGATGGTTTTCATGGTTGGCAGGGCGATGTGTCCAATGTGACACATTGGTGGCCGGGCGGTCAAGGGGCGGGGGCGAAGAGGTGGAGGCCGAAGCGGGCGAGCGCGTAGAGTCTTTGAGGGCGACTTGGGGTTAGAAATGAAACCACGGGTTGGTGCGCATTTCGGCGAAGCAGGCGTCGAGGTTGAGGCCGCTGGCGAGGACGAGCCATTGGTCGTTGTGACGGCGGGCCCACAAATTGAAGCGGTCGGGGCCGAAATAGCCGAGACGGGCGAAGTTGATTTCGAAGAAAGGGCTGAGGGCGTTGGGGCCGGGGCAGGCGTATTTGGAAGTGAAGAGGAGGTAGGCGACGTGCCAGCGGGCGGAGAAGGCGACGATGTGGTTGAACTGTGCGTCGGCGGGAGGCGTTCGAACGAAGGTCGGGCGGTAGAAGTCAGCGAGGAAGGCCTCCGCCTTGGCCACGAGCGCCTGTTTCGCCCAAGGGGTGAGTTTGCATTTTGGCGGGATTTCGGACTGCGCCCAGATGTATTCGCGGCTCATGGGGATCACGCACCGGCCGGGAAGCGGCGGAGCGGCAAGGAATATGGCTGGGGAGTGGTCATGAGGAAACCGGAGTGAAGAGCCCGAGGCCGAAGTGGGCGGCATAGCCGAGGGCGAGGGGGCCAGAGATAGGTTCGGGGAAGGTCAGACGGAAGCCGCGCGCCGGTTGTTGGGCGCGCAGGCCGCCGCCGTGATGACGTTGTGTGCTGAAATCGTGCCAGCGCAGCGGGCGCCCGTTGCTTAAAGGAGCGGATGCTTCGATCTTGGTCGGCAGCGGGATGGGTTTGCCGGTTGTCGTGAGCTGGTGGGAAAGCCAGCGGCGGATTTCGTGCTCAGGGGAATCGATTTGCCAGCCGTCGGGGCTCATCTTTGGGCGACCGTCACGGTAGGTTTTTGGGTGGCGGGTCGAGACGAAGGGCGTGAGCGATTGCCAGACGTTGGAGGGTTTGA
>JBDNFZ010000403.1:0-1454 GCA_041689555.1 Opitutaceae bacterium
CAAGCGTCCGGGCGATCTTGCCCAAGCCTTCACGTCCCTCAGCCGCCCCGGCGCCATCATCCGCCAGCAGCCTTCCTTCTACCTGCCGGCTCGCACGCTCGTTTCGGTCAAGGTCGGCTACAAGATCGACGCCCGCTGGCGCGCGCAGCTCAACGTGGACAATATCTTCGACGAGGAATACCTCGCCGCCAGCACCGCCCGCAACACGGTGTTCCCCGGCACCCCGATCAATCCGAAGTTGAGCGTCACCTACATGTTCTAAAAACGGACCGCCCTCGCGCGGTTAAAGTTCACGTCTCTCCCCCGCGGCGGACTCCTCCGAGTCCGCCGCTTTCTTTTGCCCCGTCGCGAGCACGTCGTTCGGCGACGACTACGCCAAAATCCCCTTCACCACGCTCGCCGGCACGACGCCGGTGAGGCGCTGGTCGAGGCCTTGGACCTTGAAGGCGAAGCGCGCTTCGCGGTGCTGCTCAACGACCCGAATTGTAACGCGCCGTTGTTTTGAGCGGCGCGTGCGGCGTGAACGGCGCGGCTCACCGCTTGAAGATTCCCGCAGCGGCCAAATCCGGACCAAGTAGGATCCGGGAAAAATAATTAATCCTCTCGATCGGTTCCACGGACCTGGCCGGGGCGCGCACTTCGGCTGGAGCATCCCGACGTTAAGCTTGAGCGTGGTGGGGCGCCGTGCCACATCAGTGCGATGAAAATGACCTTCGCGATCCCGGATGATTTGGGCGAGCGCTTCCGGGCAGTTGTGCCGGCCGGCGAACGCTCGGCGGTGGTCGCAGAGTTTCTCCGCAAAAGGATGCGCCCCACCGCGACTTCGCTCGCCGCCGTCTGCCGCCGAGTCAACCGGCTCAAACCGCTCGCGCACGAAATGGCCGAGTGGGAACGTTTCGACGATCAGGCGCCATGAATTGGGGTGAGATATGGTTGGTCAATTTCGACCCGACCATCGGCGCGGAAATCAAGAAGACCCGCCCCGCCGTCATCGTCTCGGATCAACCTTTCAATCGCCTGCGACGCACGGTGGTCGTCGTGCCGCTATCCAGCAGCCACCGGCAAACCGAATTTCCGTTGCTCATTGCGATCCGCAGCGGCCCCCTCCCGTCGGTCGCCGTCGTGGATCAGGTCAAGGCTGCGGCCAAGGAGCGGTTCATCCGCAAGGTTGCGGTCGCGACTGCCGGCGAAATGGCGCAGATCAGCGAAGCGCTGGCGACGGTGTTGAATCTAGGTTGAGGCCGGCGAGTGCTCATCCGCGCGGGCCCTCGATACGGCGAAGCGTGGGACCGGCGGAGCCGCAGTTTTCAAGCGCAGTAATCTTCGGTCTTCACAAACCCGAAACCGGACGTTCGGAGAAGCGCCGCTCCGACAGGCAAAGATTCCCTTCACCACGCTCGCCGGCACGACGCCGGTGAGACGCTGGTCGAGGCCTTGGAACTCGAATGCGAAGC
>JBDNFZ010000404.1:0-3621 GCA_041689555.1 Opitutaceae bacterium
CGGTTCGCGTAGTTCAGGAAATTCGTCACCGTCCGGGGCGCGTCGCCGGCCAGCAATTCGATGTTGATCGTGCCTCGCACGGTATCGAATTGCGCGACCTGCCCGTTCACGCCCGGCACCACGAGCCAGTTGCGCAGATCCACCGTCGCCGTGCCGCCCGGCGAGAGCAACGTCGCCGGGGGCGTGCCCGTCGTCGTCGGCGTCGACGCCAACTGCGCCCGCAATGTCGCACCCAGCGCCAGCATCGCTCCCAGCCTAAAAAGAAAATGCAGCTTCGTCATAAATTCAGCCCCGACCCTTGCACCCCGCCCCACCAACGCCACCCGAAACTCCCTCCCCCGCTCTTTCTCTTTCCTCCTTCTCTCCCACCCCATCCGCCCACTCCGCCTTCCCCGCTCCGCCCTCCCCGCTCCGCATTCCGCACTCCGAAATCCGCAATCTCAGAAGTCCAGCCCTAGGAGAACCCTGAGCAGCGTGTAATCGCGCACGCGTGCATCCGGATTGTTCTGCCGCGTCTCGTGGCGCAGCGCCACGCTCAGCGTCTCCGTGAGCTTTTTGTTCAACTCGATCCGGTTCTCCCACCCGCTGCGCTCGATGTTGAGCGGCGGATACCAGACCCCGCGCTCCACCAGATTGATCCGCCAAGGCAACGTCCACTCCACCTCGCCGAAGACCGAGGCCGAGGTCGCCGACGTGCGGTCGCTCTCGGGTGCGGTCACCCAGACGTCGAAAAAATTCTGCGCCACACCCGCGCGCAGCCGGCGGTGCGGAGCCGTGAAAAAATTCACGCCCCCGCCGATCTCCTGTTGTGAGAGAAAATATTCCGCCACGACGCCGTCCGGCCGCTTCGAGGCCCGGTTCCGCTCGAATGTCGGCCGGTAGAGCGCGAAATACCTCGGCTGGAAATCCCGCCGCCACGAGCCGGTGACCCGCGCCACGTCCCTTGTCGTAACCTCCCCGCTTTGGGCGAAATCATAACGCGCCACCGCCTCCACCTCGTCGCGCGTCCACTTGCGCTGCAACCTCGCTTCCAGCGTCGTCATGTTCCGATCCGTCGTATCCGACGCGAGCTCCGTCGAAAACGAAAACCGCCCGTGCCACGGCCCGAAGAAGCCGCGCACCGCCTGCGTCAACGCATACGGCGAAAGCCGCGCCCATCCCTCCGGCTCCGCCTGTAGTTCCGGCGCCCGCGCCGCCTTCGCGCCCGGCCCTCCCGCCGGCGCCGCCGTCGAGGCCGGCCCGGTCTCCACCCGCGCCAGCGCCGCCGCCACCCGCAACTCGCCGAATTTTTCCGAGGCGAAAACCAGCGTGTCGCCCGCGCGCTCGATCAACCGGCCGCGCACCCGGTCCCCATCGACGTAAATCAGGACATCCGGCGGCGACGCAGGCACCGTGGCTTCGGCCGCCCCGGCCACACCCGCCCACATAAAAACTCCCAGCAAACCGGCCGCACCGCGTTGGAAAATCTCGGATATCACACCACCTCCGACGCACCGAACCCCTGTTTGTTTCCCCAAAATTTCTCGAATTTTCAGCTCAGGCATTCGTCCAGCTTCGCCCGGATCGCCGCTTCGTCCAGCCCGGTTCCGATAAAAACCATTTCCTGCCGCCGATCCCCGTGCGGCTCCGCCCACTTCACTCGCGCCGCCGGCGGGATCTCCGCATCCGTCATGATCCCGCCGTCGCGCAACGCCGCCGCCCACGTCCCCACCCGTTCGCGTCGCACCGCGCCGCCCGCGACCGAGAGAAACCCGATGTCCGCCGCCTGCTCCGCGATCCAGAAAAACCCCTTCGCCCGCAGCAGCCCCGCCGGCATCTCCCCGTCCAGCCACGCAAAAAACTTCTCCCGCACCAGCGGCCGCCGCGCCTCATACACGAAACTCGTGATCCCATAGGCGCTCTCGTGCCGTGCGACCTGTCCTCGCCGCACCAAGGGCGCCAACGCGCTCCTCTCGCCCTCGCCGCGCATCAGCCGCAGCCACCGCGCCGCGACCGGCGTCGCCTCCGCGTCGAACCGCACCCGCCCCATCAACCATTCGCTCGCCACCTGTCCTCGCTCCGCCCGCAAAATCTCCGCCCGCGGATTCAACCCGCGCAGCGCGGCCTCCACGTCCGCCAACTCCGTCTCCGTAGCGAGGTCGCACTTGTTCAACACGATCACATCCGCGCACTCCGCCTGGTCCACCATCAGCTCAAACACCGGCTTCACGCCTCGCCCGCCTCTCCCTTCTTTCTCGTTCTCGTTCTCTTTCTCCCTCCCTTCCGTCTGCTTTCCTCCTTCTCCCCGTCGTCCCCCTCTCCGCTCCTCCTCAAACCCCCGCGCATCCACCACCGTCACGAGCGCACACAACCGCGCAAAATCCCCCAAGCTCCGCCAAAACGCATTCTTCTTCGTAAACAATTCCGCCACGCCCCGCGGCTCCGCCACCCCCGTCGTCTCCACCAAGATGTGTTCATAGGCGCCCGTGGCCGCCAGCTCCGCGATCGTCTCCGCCAGCGAATCCCGCACCGTGCAGCACACACACCCGTTGCCCAGCTCTACCACCCGCGCCGCCCCGGCCCCCGCCACCAACTGCGCGTCCACGTTCACCGCCGCCACATCATTGACCACCGCCGCCCACTTCCGTCCCTCCGCCTGCCCGAGCAGATGCCGCAGCAACGTGGTCTTCCCCGCGCCAAGAAACCCGCTCAACACCGTCACCGGCGGAAGTTTTCGCTCGTCCATGGCGCCGAGCTTTCCGCTCGCCCCGCAAATCTCCACGCTGAAAAATCCTCCCCATGCGCCGCCCTCCCTTTTTCCTGCTCCTCTGGCTCCTCCTCGCCGCCCCCCTGCCCGCCCAAATCGAAAATAGAAAATTCCAAATCCAAAATTCCACCCTTTCCGTCGCCGCCGCCTCCAACCTCGTCTTCGCCCTCGACGCGCTCCATGCCGAGTTCCGACGCACCCACCCCGATATCACGCTCACCAGCGCCACCGGCGCCTCCGGCAACCTCGTCGCGCAGATCGTCCACGGCGCACCCTACGACGTTTTCCTTTCCGCCGATCTCGATTACCCCCTGGCCCTGATCAAAGCCGGCCACGCCGACGCCGCCACGCTCACGACCTTCGCCATCGGTCGCCTCGTGCTCTGGACCACGCAACCCAACGTCCCGCTCACCGACGTCGCCGCCACCGTCCGGAGCCCCACCGTGCGCAAACTCGCCATCGCCCAACCCGCCACCGCTCCCTACGGCCGCGCCGCCCGGCAGGCCCTTGAAAAACTCGGCGTGTGGTCCGACGCCCAAGCCAAAATCGTCACCGGTGAAACCGTCACCCAAGCCGCGCAGTTCGTCGAGACCGGCCACGCCGACGCCGGCTTCGTCGCCCTTTCTCTCGTGCTCTCGCCCAAGCTCAAGGCCCAGGGCCGCTGGCTCGAAGTCCCCGCCCCGCTTTACGCTCCGCTCGATCAGGGCGTCGTCATCACCAAGCGCGGTGCCGCCAACCCCGCCGCCGCCCGCTACCTCGCCTTCCTCCGCAGCGACGCCGCCCGCGCCATCTTCGCCCGTTTCGGCTACGCCCTGCCTTCACGATTGAGCACCACCCGATAACTCCAAACTCTCCACTCCCGCCTCCCGCCTCTC
>JBDNFZ010000405.1:0-2840 GCA_041689555.1 Opitutaceae bacterium
GAGCGCCGCAAACGGCTCCCCGAAGCCGCGGACTATTGGGCGTTCGCCTGCCGGGTCGGCCCGACTCCGGAAACCGCCGAGACCAAGTTGCTCAACGCCATCAATCCCGCGATCGACAGCCTCGCCCAAGCCGGCGCAAGCACCGTCTACATCGAAGTCCTCGCCTCCGCCTCCCGCCACATCCGGCATCCCGCCGCACCGGTCGCACCGGGCGCACTAGCCGCTCCGGCCGCGGTCGACGGCGATATTCAGCCCGCGGCCTTGGCCACGGGACGCGACGAATCCGCGACCCACTCGCTCCAAGACCCGGCGTAAAGTTTCGATCCGCGCAGCCCGGCGTAGTCCATCGCGAAGAGATTCGCACACGCGGTGATACCCGAACCGCATTGCTGGCCGACCGCCTCGGGCGAGCGCGCCCCGAGCAGTTCGCCAAATTCCCGGCGCAGCTCGGCCGCCGGGCGGAAGGTGAGATCGGACCGGAGATTCGCTTTATAGAACCGGTTCAGCGCGCCGGGAATATGGCCCGCGACCGGGTCCATGGGCTCGACTTCACCCCGGTAGCGTTCGCCGGCGCGGGCGTCGATCAGCGCAAACTCCGGCCGGCCGATTCGGCCCAAGACTTCGGCGGCGCTCAACACCCCCGTCACATTTGGGCTCACCGCGAGCGCGGCGGCCGGAATGGCGGCGGGAATCTCTGAGCTCAGGGGGCGGCCCTCGGCGATCCACTTCGGCAGGCCGCCGTCGAGCAAAGCCACGCGGTCGAACCCGATCCAGCGCGCCAGCCACCAGAGGCGCGCCGCATAAAGGCCGCCCGCATCGTCATAGGCGACGACCCGCGAGTCCGCCGTCACACCGTGCCGGGCAAGAAATTCGGCAACCACCGCCGGCTCCGGCAGCGGATGGCGGCCGTTGCGTCCGTTTTTCGCGCCCGACATCACCGTCTCGACGGGGGCGAAATAGGCGCCGGGGACATGCGCCGCGCGATAAAGCGCCGCGCCCTTCGCGTGGTCGACGAGATCGTGGCGGCAGTCGAAAACCACCCACGCCGGATCGCCGAGGCACGAGGCAAGTTCAACCGTGGAGACGAGCATGAGGGATCGAGGCTGCGCTGCCGCCCGACGGTGGTGAACCCAATTATGCCGGCCGCAGTTTACTTGAACGAAAAACCCAGCCCCGAGAGTTCGTCCAAGGTGAACGGCGCGCTCTCGAGCACCTCCTGCAGCTTCGCGAGCGCCTCGGCCATGGTGGGTGCGTCGCAGAACGCCATGCCGTCGTCACTGTCGTGGACGTGCACGGCCCACGGGCTGGCCGGCTCCGCGCGCACCTGGAGCATCGAGCCGTGGAGGTAGTTGCCGGGCACGCCGGGATTCGGTCCGGTGCCGGGCACGAGGAAAAGTGTATGGATGGGATCGTGCGCGACGACGATCTGGTCGCCGACGTGTTTGGCGCGATGGTGCGAAGGCTTGCCGGCGATCACCGTGCGCATCGCCTCGGCGCGCGGCCGCAGCGTGGCCGGGAGCGACTGGACGTAGCGGGCGAAGATACTCGCGTCGGTCTCCAACGCCGCCGTGTCGATCCGGCCGGCGACGAGGGCGTCGAGGTTTTGGGCGTGAAACAAAGGCAGCCGGCTGAGCGCCCGTGCGGTGACGAAGCCGCCCTTGTGGTCGGCGTTTTTATAAACCTGATGGGAGGCGACCAACCTCCGCACCGCGTCGAGGTAGGAGGGCGTCGCCGGGACCGCACCGATGGGGCTGTGGTCGATCAAATCAAGGACGGTCCGGTCTAAATGTGCGTTGGGGTCTTGGGGCATCTGGCGAGCGTGCGGTGCCTCGCGCCCAACACGAGTTTCTTCGCGCCCCCGGCGCCGAACTTATTCTTCGGTGTGCTGGCGATGGCGAAAGGGCGTCTTGCCCTCGGCCTTCTTGCGCCAGCCGGGTTTGCTGGCGAGCGCGCTGGGTTTCCGCCGCGTGGGCATGCTGCCGGCCTTCTCCAACTTGAGTTTGCCGTAGCTCGCAAAACGGTCGGCCGCGAGCTCGCCGGACGCCAAGGCCGCCTGCACCGCGCAGCCCGGCTCGTTGCTGTGGCCGCAATTGGAGAAACGGCAACGCGCCGCCAGCGCCGCGATGTCCGCGAACGCGTTTTCCACGCCGTCTTCGATCCCCCAGAGTTGCAGCTCGCGCATCCCGGGCGTGTCGATCACGAGGGCGCCGCCCGGCGTCGCCACGAGTTCGCGCCGCGTCGTCGTATGCCGTCCCTTGCTGTCCTTCTCGCGCACTTCGCCCGTGGGCAGGGCCTCGGGGTCGCGGACGAGCGCGTTGATCAGGCTCGATTTGCCCACGCCCGAAGAACCGATGAAGGCCAGCGTCTGGCCCGGCCGCGCGTAGGTCGCGGCCAGCGCCTTCAGGCCCTTGCGCGTGTGCGCGCTGGTCACGAATACGGGCACGCCCGGCACCAGCGCCTCGATCTCGCGCCGGACGGAATCCGCGTCGGTGCTGATGTCGGCCTTGTTCAACACGACCACCGCTTCGGCCCCGCTTTCTTTCGCGGCGACCAAAAACCGCTGGATCCGCTTCGGGTTAAAGTTCAGATCCAGCCCGCTCACCAGAAAAACCGTGTCGATGTTGGCCGCCACGATCTGCTCGATCTCCTCGGAGCCGGAAGCCCGGCGGGAAAACTTCGTGCGCCGCGGCAGCACCGCATGGATGTCCGCCCGCGCTTCGCCGGGTCTCCGCCGCACCGCCACCCAATCGCCGACCGCGGGGAATTGCTCCGGCTTCTTTGCCACGTGGAAAAATCCGCCACCACATTCGCCGAGCACTTCTCCGTCGGCCGTCTGCACC
>JBDNFZ010000406.1:0-1947 GCA_041689555.1 Opitutaceae bacterium
AACCGGACGAGTGCGTGGACGTTGGACCGGGCCGGCTCAGTAGCCGCGCTCGGTCGCGACGCGGTTGCGCAACGACTCGCCGCGTTCGAAGCGCGCGAGGTTTTCAAGAAACACAGCGATCTTCCGGTCGAGTTCGCCGGGGAAGCGGCCTCCGGTGTGTTGCGAGAGGAGGACTTTGGGGTGACGCCATAGCGGGCTGTCGGCCGGGAGCGGCTCGATGGCGGTGACGTCGAGCACGGCGCCGCCGAGGTGGCCGGAGTCGAGGAGCGCGACGAGCGCGGTCTCGTCGAGCGTGGAGCCGCGGCCGACGTTGCACACGACGGCGTCGCGTTTGAGGCGGGCGAGACGCGCGTGGTTCAGAAAACCGATCGTCTCCGGCGTGTGCGGGAGGGTGTTGATGAGGAGATCGGTCGCGGCAAAGGCGGCATCGAGTTCGTTGGGCGTGGAGAGCAAACCGGCGCGGGCGGTGCGGGAGAAAAAAGTGACGCGGGCGTCGAAGGCGGCGAGGAGACGGGCGATGCGTTGGGCGATCGCACCGGCGCCGAGGATGAGCACGCGTTGGCCGTCGAGCGCGCGGATGGCGGGCTCGACCTCGGTCTTGATCCAGCGCGTGTGCGGCTGCGCGGCGAGGAGTCGGGGCAGTTGGCGATAATAGGCGAGGATGCCGGCGAGCGCGGCCTCGGCGACCGCGCGGTCGTAGAAGCCCGCGAGGTTCGTCAGCTGCACGGGCGACGTGCGCGACGGGGTGTTGATCTTTAGGTAGGAGTCGATGCCGGCGGAATCGAGCTGCACCCAGCGCAGGCGCGGCGCGGCGGCGAGCCACGCGGCGGGGACGTTGCCGAAGACGACCTCGGCGGCGGCGATGGCCGAGCGTTTCTCTGCTTCGGGAAGGTCCGCGCCGAACCTGACGGCGTGGGCGGCGAGAGCGGATTGCAGACGGGAGCGTTGGGTTTCCCCGATTCCGGCGACCATGACCGCGATGTTCATCGCCCTTTGAAAAAGCGGCTGGGTGCGCTCTGCACAAGGCGCGATTGTCGTCTGGCTTTGCCCGTGCGGGGGTGTCAATACGCTGACCGCCATGCCTCGACTGATTCGCGCCGCCGATCCCGCCGCCGTGCGCGGGCTCGGCCAAGCCGGGGCGCTGAGTTGGCCGGACTTGCGGCGGGCGGCGCGGAGCGTTTTGCTCGGGTCGGTTCCCCAAGTTGCGTCGTCACCTTTTAAAGTCATGAAAGCCTTTTCTTATCTTGTCGTTCGGTTGGTGGGTGTGATCGCGATTTTTAGCGGCGGCGTGATGACGAGGGGTGCGGAGCTTCCGACCACGCCGAAACCGCCGCTGTTTGCCGGCACCGGCGCGCACAGCCGGGCGATCACGGGCGCCAAGCCGGAGACGCAGCGTTACTTCGACCAAGGTGTCGCGTGCATCACCAGTTTCAACCACGACGAAGGACTGCGGGCGATGGAGGATGCGACTCAACTCGATCCGGCGTGCGCGATGGCGTGGTGGGGCGTGGCCCTGGCATGCAGCCCGCACATCAACAACACCGGCGTATCGGCGGGGCGGTCGAAAAAGGCGCGGGAGGCCTTGGCGATCGCGGAACAACTTGCGGCGAGGGCCACGCCGGTCGAGCGTGCTCTGATCCGGGCGATGGGCGCGAGATTTTCCGCCGACCCGAAAGTTGGCCGCCGCCCGCTCGACGAAGCCTACGCGGCGGCGATGCTCGAAGTGTGGCGCGCGCACCCGGCCGATGCCGATGTCGCGGCCTGGACCGCCGACGCGCTCATGCAGTTACGGCCCTGGGATCTTTGGACGAAGAGCGGCCTGCCGCAGCCCGGCACCGACGAGGTGATCGCGGCGCTCGACGCGGCGCTGCGCCTAGACCCGCGCCATCCGCTGGCCAACCACCTCACCGTCCATGCGCAGGAAGCCTCGGCGCAGCCCGAGCGCGG
>JBDNFZ010000407.1:0-3366 GCA_041689555.1 Opitutaceae bacterium
ACCGCTCGCAGGCGGAGGATCATCAGTTGCAGCTCTCCAGTGATCGCGAGGCGGTTCAGATCGTGACGATGCACAAGGCCAAGGGCCTCGAATACCCTTTGGTTTTTTGTCCCTATCTCGCGGATGCATTGAAGGAGAACAAAAATTTCGCCCAGCTCCCCGCCGCGATCGTGGAGGGCGAGGCACGGAAATTGGATTTGCTGGTGAATTTCGATCTCCTCGAGGAATCCGCCAAGCTAGTCCGCACCCGCGAGTGCATGGCGGCACAGCTGGAAGAACGCCTGCGCCTCGCCTACGTTGCATTAACCCGCGCTCAGGTGCGGGTCTGGACCTGCAGTTACAGCAACTCGCCCAGGTTTGATCGCGGCAGCCCGCTCGACTGGCTGCTGCGCACCGAGGCCGACGTTGCCGCCTTCCCCTCCTATTCCCCGGATTGGGTTTCGGCGGCCAAAGTGGGTCGCGGCGCCCGACATGAGCAGGTGCTGGTGGCGCTGGGCGCGCAGCCGCATGAAGACGCACAGAAAGATGGTTCAACACCGCTCGTCACGTTCCGGGCGCCGCCACCCGTAACGGTCGAGCGCTATACTCCCGAAACTACCGGGACAGGCCCTCTTGGTTTTCTCGATGCAAGACCTTCGCCCTCGGTGCCGCCGAGTTGGCGGGTCACTTCATTCTCAACCCTGACCAGGGAAAAACACGCGCACGGTGGCCGGCTTGCCCCGATGCCTGTGTCGTCCGCCGCCGCACCCGCCGAACCGAGTCCGGCCCCCACGGCATTTTTCGCCTCACCCGGTGGGGCAATCGTAGGAACCGCCGTGCATGATTGGATTGAGAAGTGGGACTTCAGCCCGCCGGACGAAAATAATCTCAATCGGTATCTTTCGGGCGCGCGCCTACCCGCTCGGCGCGAAGGACAGCCGACATGGGAGGGCGCGCTCGGAGAGCTTTTTACCCACCTCCGCCTGATTCGTTTGCCGGGTTGTGGTGACACGCCGCTCCACGAACTCTGCCCCGAGGCGCACGGATCCGAGTGGCATTTTCATCTGCCCCTTGCCGGTGGTCTCACGGTGGGGCGCTTGGCCCGCTGTTTTTCAGAGCACGCGGATGAAGCACACAGACCCTATGGAGCTATTCTCGCGACGCTTTCCGATGAGAAATTCCATGGACTCCTCCAAGGTTTCATCGACCGACTTGTGCGCTGCGATGACGGGTGGGGAGTGATCGATTGGAAGACCAACCGCCTCGGCTCCACGTTGAAGGATTATGACAACGACGGACTGCTGCGTTGCGCGATGGACGAACATTATCTCCTCCAAACGCACCTATACTTGGTCGCCCTTCGCCGCTACCTGCGGGCCTTGGGGCTGAACGAATCCCCCATCACCGGCGCCTGGCTTGTTTTTCTTCGTGCCATCACGCCCGGGGAAACCCGAGGGGTTCTGCACATCAGCCCGCCTGCCGCGATGCTCGACGCCCTCGACGAACTCTTCGCACCCGCCGGGTGCGCCATCCCATGAGCCTCTGGACTTCACCCGACAGTCTTTCGCCCGACATCGAGGTGCTCGTGCGCCGCTGGAAACTTCCGCAGGCTCGCGTCGCGGAAGTTCGCCAGCTCCTCGATGCTCATTCCGAGAGCGGCACCGCCTGCTGTCTGTCTGGCGACTCACCGACTGACGACGCTGCCTGGGGCCAGGCGTGCAGCGTCATTTCAAAAGGCGAGGACGCTTCCCTTTCGGTTCCAACGCCCCTGGTGCTACGCCAACATGCGGGGGCTCCTTATCTGCAAGCCTGGCGCTTTTTCGCCGCCGAGCGGACGATCGCGAGCGAACTGCTTGCACGGGCCAACCGGGCGGCACCGGCATTGAAACGCAACGCCGACGAATTGCTTTCCGATTTGGGCGCAGGCCAAGTCAACGAAAAGCAGGGGAAAGCAATCGCCTGCGCGTTGAATCACACCCTCGCCCTGATCACGGGAGGACCGGGAACCGGGAAAACCCATACGCTGGCCAGGCTTCTCGCCCTTTTGATCGCAGCAGACCCGGAGAAGGCACCCGTGATTCGTCTTGCGGCTCCCACGGGCAAGGCGGCCGACCGGATGAAAGAAGCCGTCGAAAACGCAGCCGATCATCTGCCTTCCACCCTTCCGGCGGGCACCAAGAAGATGCTCAAGGCAGCGGCTGCGAGCGCGTCCACCCTGCACCGCCTCCTTGGCTTCAACCCCGGTTCAGGACGCTGCCGTTACCGGCAGGGAGAGCCCTTACGCAGCGACGTTGTGATCGTGGACGAATGCTCCATGATCGACACGTTGATGTGGCGGGCCCTCCTTTCGGCTCTGGAACCCGACACCCGGCTCGTCCTTCTCGGCGATCCGAACCAATTGGAAAGCGTGGCCGCAGGCGATGTGCTCGGATCGCTGGTGCGATTCGCACGGGCGCAGCCAACCGGGATTCTGAATCAAGTCTGGGTTGAACTCACCGACAGCCAGCGGTTCCGCAACCGAGCTGGCATCGGTGCCCTCGCCGCCGCCGTGGTCAATTTCCAGGCAGAAGAGGCCGCTCGCCTGCTGGCGAGTCATCCCGCACCGAAAGACGGCACGATGCCCGCAAGCGGACTGGCGTGGCTGGGTGAGCAGACTGGCCGCTTCGGGTGGGACAATCTGCCTGCAACGGTGCAAACGGCGATCTCGGCCGTGGCCGATGCTCAAACATCCGACGCCGCCCTCCAAGCGCTCGGCAAAGTGCGTATCCTCAGCGCGCACCTCGAACGCACCTTCGGAGTAGCCGGGCTCAATGATTCGATCCATAGGCACCTTGAGTTACGACCCCACCTCCACCGCAGCCCCAACCAGCCAATCATCATCAATCGCAACGATCCCGAGAGCGGACTGACAAACGGATCGGTCGGCGTCATCATGGAAATCGAAGGAACGCGGTCCGCTTTTTTCCCGCCAACCTCGGTGACGGAAGCTCCACGCAGGATTCCACTCAGCCAATTGCCTGACCACAGCCTGGCATGGGCCCTGACGATCCATCGGTCGCAGGGCAGCGAGTTCGACCAGATTGTGGTCGTTCTGCCCGCGAAGGAGAGCCCCCTGGCCACCCGCGAACTCATTTATACCGCCATCACGCGCGCGCGTCATTGCGTCTATGTTTGGGGCAGTGAAACCACGGTGCGTGCGGCTCTCGGGAAAAGTGCCGTGCGCTGCACGTTGCTGGAAGCAAGTCTGCAGCAGAGTTGAATCTCCTGTCGGCCCCCTCCTTTCCTAAACCTCGGTATCAATCCAGGTGGAGTGACGGGCTCGCCGGTAACATTCTTTGAAAGACGCCACCTGCCGTTAGTGTAGAACTTTGTGTAGAGTCCAGCTTC
>JBDNFZ010000408.1:0-3456 GCA_041689555.1 Opitutaceae bacterium
CAACGCCCTCGCCAATCTCGCGCTGCTGCGCAGCGCCCTGCTCACCCTGCTGCCGAGTCACTTCCCTGGCTGCCCCCTGCCCATCGTCAAGGAACACCTCTACTCCAACCCCGCCGCCTGCCTTCGCATCCTCCGCTCAAAATGAGCTCAAAACAAAAGGCCCTGCCGCTTCCCACGCCCGCCCGCGCGCCCGCCTCGCAAATAAATTTGCCCCTACCTCTCGCCTTCGCGCGATCTTCCCCTCTCCCGCTCCGCGAAAACCTTGTCGCGCTCCGCTCCACCGCCCAACGTCCGTCATGCGCCGTCGTCCGCCTTTACCGACTTTCTTTTTTTTCGCGTGTTTCGCGTGTTTCGCGGGCACCACCACCACCACCCCCGCCGCCGAAGTCGAACTCACCCGCGTATGGCCCGCGTGGCGCACCGCCGAATCCTTCGACCGCATCTCGGAATACTTCACCGGCGAGGAGAACCCCGGCCGCCACCCCATCCTCCGCACCCAACCCGCGACGCGCGCCGGCTACTATTTTCTGATTCGCGCCAAGGCTGCGGCCGCCCACCCGGGCGCGAAGTTCGTCCTCCAGATCATCACTCCGGCCTCACCGGAGCCCACCATCCACACGTTCCCCGCCGCGCTCGCACCGGGGCAGAACGTCTGCGAACTCGGTCTCACCGGCGCCGACTGGCCCGACCGAAAGCAGCACCCCGTCGCCTGGCGCCTCGCGCTCGTCGCCGCCGACGGCACGGAGTTGGCCAACCGCCAAAGTTTCCTGTGGGCGAAGCCAGACCCGTGAACACGGTTGTTTGGACCGACTGGCGACCGCTCCCGATCCGGCCGACGCCGGGTGCCGCCGTCCTCGCCGAAACGATCGACGGCGGGCAGGCCTTCCGCTGGCAACGCGAGGGCGAGCAGGCGTGGCGCGGGGTCTGGGGCGACCACGTCGCGCGCCTGCGCCTCGACGCGGCGGGCGGGCCCGAATGGTCCGCGCTCTCGCCCGCGACCGGCGCGGCGCTCACCCGCTACCTCGATGGCAACGGCGACCCGCAGGCGCTCGCCGATGCGTTGCCCTGGCGCAGCGACGCGCATCTCGCGCGGAGCCTGGAGGAATTTCCCGGCCTGCGGATTTTGCGCCAACCGTTTGGCGAGACGCTGCTGGGCTTCCTGTGCAGCGCGACGAAACAGATCGTGCAGATCAAGCAGATGATGGCGCTCCTCGCTCTGCGCCACGGCACGGCGATCGGTAGGGCGGCCGACTTGCAGACGCCGGAGGCTTGCGCGGAGTCGGGCGTCGTCGGCAAGACCGGCGCGCTCCACTTCAACCGCCTGCCGACGTGGGTGGAACTCGCCGCCGTGCCCGAAGCGGAGTTGCGCGGCTGCCTGCTGGGCTTTCGCGCGCGCTACATCGCCGGGACCGCGCGGTTCATCGCGGCCCATCCCGGTTGGCTCGAGGAGACGGAGGCGTTGCCCTACGCCGAGGCGAAGGCCCGGCTCGTCTCGCTGCCGGGCGTGGGCGAAAAAGTCGCCGACTGCGTCCTGCTCTTCGGCGCGGGCCGGATGGAGGCGTTTCCCGTGGATGTGTGGATATTGAAAACGATGGCCGCGCGCTACGGGCTCGACGGCTGGAAGCCGGCTCAGGTCGCGCAGTTTGGCCGTGCGCACTTCGGTCCGCTCGCCGGGCTCGCCCAGCAATACCTGTTCGCCTGGGAACGCGCCGAGGCGCGCCGCCTCAGCCGCTGACGCGCAGCCCGGCCACCTGACCGCGCAGCATATCGCCCAGTGCGAGCAGGCGTGGAGCGGCCGTGAAATCCGGCCACGGGAGGAGGGCGGCGTTCGCCGTCGCGAGCTCGGCATGGATGGCGGCCTCGACGGCGGCGAACACACCGAGTTCGCGCATCTGTCGCAGTCGCAGTTCAAGCTGCGGCGGCCGTTGGCCGGTGATCTCCTCGCCGAGCAGGGTGCGCTCGGCGGCCGGCAGACGCTCGCCCAAGGTGATCAGCGGGAGCGTGAGTTTTCCACTGGCGAGATCGGTGCCGAGGGTTTTGCCGATGCGGGCCTCGTTCCCGAAATAATCGGCGAGATCGTCGTAAATCTGATAGGCGATACCGAGGTGGCGGCCGAAACGCGCCGCCGCCTCGGCGCAGGCGGGCTCGGAACCGGAGAGCTTGGCCCCGAGATAACAGGAGACGCGGAAAAGCTCGGCCGTCTTCAGATCGATGATGCGCCGGTAGTCGGCGAGAGTGATGTCGAGGGAACCACGACGCAGCGTCTGCACGATCTCGCCGGCGCAGACCCGGCGCGTGGACTCGGAGACGGCCGCGCAGACTTCGGTCGTCGGAAACTGCGCCGCGAGGTGGAGCGCGTGGGCGAAGAGAGCGTCGCCCAGGAGCACGGCGGCGGCGGGCCCGAATTCGCGGGCGGCGGTGCGGCGGCTGCGGCGCACATCGGCCTCGTCCATAATATCGTCGTGCACGAGGGTCGCGAGGTGCACGAGTTCGACGACGGCGGCGACGCGCACCAGATCGGGCGCGATCACGCCGGGTTCGCGCCAACCGCTCAGGAAAACCAGCGCGGGGCGGATGCGTTTGCCCGAGGTGTCGATGCAGTAGTCGGCCATCCCGCGGATCTCGGGTTCAAACGAGGCGAGTTGCCCGCGAAGGTAACGGTCCAGCTCTGCCAGATGCGGCGCGAGGGGCGCAAAGACGCCGGCGAGGGCGGGTTTGGCGGGGGCGGCGGGCGGAGCTTCGCTGGTGATCACAATCCGAGATTGTTAGTCGTGAAATCCGAAATTAACAACTCCCCGCAACGCGATCCCCGATGAATCATCCCCTGCTGCTTATCCTGATGACGGGCGCCGGCGCCTATTGCGCGTGGCTTTGGCGGTCGGACCTGCGCTCCGGGCTGGAAGCGGCGAAGGCCGACCCGACCGCGCCCCCCTTGCCGGCGCGAGGCGCGTTGCCCGGCGCCACGCCGACGAGTGCCAAAGCCGTGGCCATCGCGATTGCCGGCGCGTTGGCCATCGTGGGGCTGGAGACGTGGGGCGAGGCGGTGCTCGGCCTTACGGGCGAGCAATCGAAAATGACGGTGCTGTTTGCGATCTACTCGATCTGCGGCGCGCCGGTGATCGAAGAGATTATTTTTCGCGGTTTCATCGTCGTTCCCGGTCGGAACCGCGCGTTGATTTTAACGGGAGCCGTCGGTGCGTCGGTGCTCTTTGCGGCGTTGCACCCGTTCCTTTGGCGCTGGGACGACGCGGGATTTGCGTGGACGTTGGGAACGAAGGGTTGGTTCAGCACCGCTGCGGTGTTTGCCACTTCGCTTTGGCTTTATGCCGCGAGGCTGGGGCCGTGGAACCCGGGCGGCTCGTTGCTGCCGTGCTTCGCGGCGCACGCGGCGAAGAACCTCGCCGTGGTCGCGATCAAAGGTTGGCTGGGATTTTTGGCCGGTTGGTGGTGAGGCCA
>JBDNFZ010000409.1:0-3015 GCA_041689555.1 Opitutaceae bacterium
CGCTGGCGCTCCCTCGCCCCTCGCCCAAGTAGGCCGCCAGCTCGCTGGCGCTCCCTCGTCCCTCACCCAAGTAGGCCGCCAGCTCGCTGGCGCTCTCTTCGCCGTCGCCCTCGTCCCCCTCCCCGCCGTCACCACCCTCGCCGCCGAGCCCATCAAAATCGGCGCGGTCAGCCCCATGACGGGCAAAGAAGCCGCCCTTGGCCAACAGGCCCACCGCGGCATCCAGCTTGCCCTCGAAGAAATCAACGCCCGCGGCGGCGTCCTCGGCCGCCCCCTCGTCGTGATTTCCGAGGACAACCAATCCCGTCCCGGCGACTCCGCCACCAGCGCGAAAAAACTCCTCAGCCGCGACCAGGTCGTCGCCCTCCTCGCCGGTGGCACGTCCTCCCACTGCCTCGAGATGGCCCCGCTCGCCCAAGGTGCCCGCGTCCCCATGGTCGCCTCCACCGCCACCGCCACGGAGGTCACCGAGAAACGCGACTACGTCTTCCGCACCTGTTTCATCGATCCTTTCCAAGGCGCCGTCCTCGCCCGCTTTGCCCACACTACCCTCAAAGCCCGCCGCGTCGCCCTCCTCACATCCGTCTCCTCCACCTATAGCGTAGGCCTCTCCAAGGTCTTCCGCGAACGCTTCAAGGCCCTCGGTGGCGAACTCGTCGCCGACCAGAAATATTCCGAAGGCGACAAGGATTTTCGCGCCCAGCTCACCGCGATCAAGGCGCTCAAGCCCGACGCCATCGCCGCCACCGGGTCCTACGTCGAAGCCGCCCTGATCTGCAAACAGGCCCGCGAACTCGGCCTCACCGTCCCGCTCTTCGGCGGCGATTCCTGGGAAGCTCCCGAGTTCCTCGCCATCGGCGGCAAGGCTGTAGACGGCGCGTTCCTCGCCAGCCACTATTCCTCCTCCAGCAACGCGCCGGAGGTCGCCGCCTTCTTGAAAAAATACGCCGCGCGCTTCGGCGGCGAAATCCCCGACTCCATGGCGCCCCTCGCCTACGACGCCACTTTGATTCTCGCCGCGGCCATCGCCCGCGCCGGCACGACCGACGGCCCCAAACTCCGCGACGCCCTCGCCGCCACGAAGGATTTCCCCGGCGTTACCGGCCGCACCACCATCGACGCGCAGCGCAACGCCTCCAAATCCGCCGTCATACTCACAGTGAAAGACGGTCGCTTCGCCTACGTCGAAACCATCGAGCCATGATTTTTTATCGCCGTCTCCTCCTCGCCCTCCCGCTTCTTCTCGCCTTCTCCGCCGCCGCCGAACCCATCAAGATCGGCCACTACGCCTCTCTCACGGGCAAGGATGCCGCCTTCGGAGTAGCCACCCGCAAGGGCGTCCTCCTCGCCGTCGAGGAAATCAACGCCAAAGGCGGCGTCCTCGGTCGCCCCCTCGCCTACCTCGTCGAGGACATCCAATCCAAGGCCGGCGAGTCCGCCACCGCCGTTAAAAAACTCATCTCCCGCGACAAGGTCGTCGCCGTCATTGGGGCGAACGCTTCCGCCAACTCCCTCGAAGCCGCGCCGATCTGCCAGAACGCGAAGATTCCCATGATGGCGATCTCCTCCACCAATCCGAAGGTGACCGAGGTCGGCGACTACATCTTCCGCATCTGCTTCATCGACCCGTTTCAAGGTGCCGTGCTCGCGAAGTTCGCCGCCACCTCACTGAAGGCCAAGCGTCTCGCCCTCCTCACTTCCGTGAGTTCGCCCTACAGCGTCGGTCTCTCCGAAGTCCTGCGCCGCGACTTCGCCGCAGGCGGCGGCGAGATCGTCGCCGAGCAGAAATACAACGAAGGCGAGAAAGATTTCCGCGCCCAACTCACCGCGATCCGCTCGCTCAAGCCCGACGTGATCGCCATCACCGGTTTTTATACCGAAGCCGCGCTCATCTGCCGCCAAGCCCGCGCCCTCGGCATCGAAGCGCCGTTCATCGGCGGCGACGGCTGGGAAGCCCCGCAACTCGTCGAGCTCGGCGGCCCGGCCGTCGAAGGCACCTACTACTCCACCTATTTTTCCGCCGAGAACGACGCCCCCGAGGTCCGCTCCTTCGTCGCCCGCTACCAAGCCCGCTGGAACAAAGAAATTCCCGAGGGCGTATCCGCCCTCGGCTACGACGCCATGTATCTCATCGCTGAAGCCATCAAGAAAGCCGGCACCACCGACAGCACTCCGCTCCGCGCCGCCATCGCCGCCACCAAAAACTTTCCCGGCGTGACCGGCGAGACGACGATCGACGAAAAGCGCAATAGCGCCAAAGCCGCCGTGATCCTGACCGTCAAGAACGGCCGCACCCGCTTCTACGAAGCCGTCGCACCGTGAGTTTTGAGCCCAGAGCTAAGAGCTGAGAGCCAAGCCGATGTTCAAATTTGAGAAGCTCGCTGTGTGGCAGAAATCTCTAGATTTCGCCGATCTCATCTACGCGGAGACGCGCATGTTCCCGTCTGATGAGCGTTTCGGCCTTACCAACCAACTGCGGCGTGCCGCCAACTCCGTTCCGTCAAACATAGCGGAAGGTTCGGCGCGATCCGACGCCGATTTCGCCCGCTTCGTCGGCTACGCCACCGCCTCTCTTTACGAGGTCGTCACGCAAGCCTGCATCGCCCGCCGGCAGAAATTTCTCTCCGACGAATCTTTCGCCCGCATTTACACCGACGCCGATGAAATCAGCCGCATGCTCAGCGGCCTCCGCAGTTCGCTCGGCGGCTAGTCTTGCCCTCGGCTCTCAGCTCTGGACTCTCAGCTCTTTCAAATCGTGAGCGAATTCCTCCAACAACTCGTCAACGGACTCTCCCTCGGCGCCATTTACGCCCTGATCGCCCTCGGTTACACCATGGTCTATGGCGTCCTCCGTTTCATCAATTTCGCCCACTCCGAGGTCTTTATGGTCGGCGCCTTCATCGGCTTCTACGTCGGCAAACTTGTTCCGGAAAACACCGTCTGGGGCGGCCTCGTCGTCCTCTTGGCCGCGATGCTCGGCTGCGCCCTCCTCGGCATGACGATCGAGCGCCTCGC
>JBDNFZ010000410.1:0-2275 GCA_041689555.1 Opitutaceae bacterium
GCCTTCGTGAATGTCTTTGGCCCGGTCGGGCAAATCGTGGTGGCTTGGTTTCATCCGATCACGCAACTGAAGATTTTTGGTGACACGATCGAAGGCGTGCGTTCAATGGGTTTTGTCGCCGGATTCGTCCTGCTGGTCTTCGGGCTCATCCCGGCCTTCTTTGTGAAAGAACCGGCTCTGCAGGAAGCACCCCGCAAGAAAAATAAACGAAAGAACCGCTCTTTCTTCCGACCCCTTTTTGCCCTCTTTTTTTCATACCTCGTATTTTTACCTGAGGTCCGATTAGGTCAGCCATAGCCTTTAGCCTCCCACCATGAACCCCGTGTCTTCTTCCGTCCCCGCCAGCAAACGCTCCCGCCGTTGGAATTCAGTCATCACCATCGCCGTCTCACGCACGATAGACGACTCCGAGTCCGGCTTGATGAACAACCTCTTCCCCGTCATCCGCGCCTCCCTGGGCCTGTCACTCGCGCAACTGGGACTGCTGATCGCCATCCCACGTTTCGCCCGCATGATCTTCGGCCCCGTCTGGTCCATGATCGCCGACCGCTGGGGCCGCAAACGTGTGCTCGTCTTCGCCACCGGCGTCTGGGGAATCTGGACGGGCGCGATCGGCCTAGCGCAAAACTTCGAGCAGTTGCTCATCCTGTATGCCATCGGTGCCATCGGCACCGTCGCGGGCGAGCCCATCTCCAACGGTCTCATCGCCGACCACTTTAAAAACCAGGAGCGGGGTAAAGCCTACGGGATCTTGCGCAGCCTTTCCTCCTTCGGCTCGCTCGCGCTCACGCCGCTCATTGCCCAGTTCTCGCGCTCCGAAGAGGGCTGGCGCTACGGGCTCTACACCATGGGTGCGCTCAGCGTGCTGAGCGGCATCGCGATCTACTTCTTCGTGCACGAACCCGAGAATGAGGCGGCCTCCGCCGAGAAGCACTCCGAGCCGGCCTTCACCTGGCGCGATGTCGTCGCCTTGTGGCGCATACCCACCTTCCGCCTGCTCGCGGGCAACATCATCTTCATCACCAGCATCGTCATGATGCCGTTCATGGTCACGTTTTTCGTCGTGGTTCGAGGCTGGACCACCGCCGACGCGAATTTCCTGCAAGGGGCCTTCACTGGCGGCTGGATGCTCAGCTCGGTCATCGGCGGCTTTCTCGGCGACTGGTTCGAGCGGCGCTTCCAAGTGCGGGGCCGCGTGATGCTCATGCAGCTTTATCTGGTGGCGTTTGCGCTCGCCAGTTTTCTGGCTTTCCAAGTAGATTGGGGTCGCGGGCCGCTGGCTTACGTCGTTCTCTTCGGCTTCGGCCTCATCGGCTCGATCGGCTTCTCTGGCGTCGTGCTTCCCATAGTGTCGCATGTGGTGCCTGGCGTATCGCGCTCCACCGCCTTCGCCCTGCTGTTCTCCTTCCTGCAAGGCATGTTCGCGGGAGTCCTCTCGCTCGTCTCAGGCGGCATCGCCGACCGCATCGGGCTGCAAAATGTCATGCTCTGGGTCGTCACCGTTCCCTACGCGTTGAACGCGCTTTACTGGACGCTCTTTTATCGCACCTACGCGAAGGATCGGTCCCGGCAGGAAGACACCGAGGCCCTCGCCTGAGCCCGGGGAGCAGGCGGTCCGCCGCCTCGAAGGCGCGCGTTTAAGCTTCCGCTTCCGCGCCAGACCCCCAAGCTGAGCAGCCCGAAATGCTGCGCCTTCTGCTCGCGCACATCAAAGGGGTCTAAATGGAATGGCACTAAGATAAGGGAGATTTGGGAGTGTTTTCGACGCCGATTTTCCAGTGTGGCAGAGGCCCCATTTCGCGACGGGGTTTTGTGAGGAGACGGTAGTTTTTTGGGCGGTGTTTTTTGGCGCGGGGTTCGGTTCGATCAGGGCGAAGGGGGACAAGATCGCGGGCGATGGCCAGGAGCATTTCATCGACGAGAGCGGAGACGATCCTGGGTTTGTCATCAGCCCCGGCGATGGCGTTGGCAAATTGGCGCAAGGTGTCCAGGGCTCCCTTGAAGGAGACGCGGCGCAGATCCAAAGGCGGAAGGGGTCGGGCCTATAATTTAAATATTTCCTTCCTCATGAAAAAAAAGATTCACTATTCAAACAGACCCGCTCAGCCGGGAATTCGACACACACTCGCCTCAATTACACGACTCTTGCGATGTAGTCAGGTATGGGGCTCCCGGCGGTGCGACGAGCACGACCGAACTTGCCGCGAATGAATCTGGCATGTCTCGGCTGATCACGCTGAAGGAGCAATTTGCCCCCTTCCCGCGCGAGTGAAAC
>JBDNFZ010000411.1:0-6503 GCA_041689555.1 Opitutaceae bacterium
CGGGTTCGGAGGAGGGCCTGATTACAGGGTCTCGTAGCCGATGACGGGCTTCGGCGGGGTGGGCGGCGGGGGGGTGAGGCCGTGGGCGCGCAGGAGGTCGTGGATCGCCGCGATCATCTCGAAAGAGGGCTTGAAATTGCCGTAGCGGTGGCCTTCGGCGATCAGCAGCGGGGTCCAGTCGCGTTGGTTGGGGCGATTCCAGATTTCGATTTTCGCGCCCTTCTCGTCCAAAAATTTTGCGACCTTCGGGAAACTCGCGAAGGCGGCGCCGTGCATCGCGGTGTCGCCTTTGACGGTGACGGCGTTGACGTCGGCGCCGAGGCTCAGGAGGTAGGCGCAGGCTTCGAGGGCCTCGTCGTCGGTGCCGGCTTCCTCGCCGACGGAGCGGGTGCCGAGGCCGGCGGCGGCCATGAGCGGGGTGAGGCCGTCCACGTTGGCGAGGGTGGGATCGGCGCCGAGCTCGACGAGGAGTTTGAGGTAGGCGGTGTCGGCGGTGTCGGCGGCGAAGAGGAAGGGGGTGGCGCCCTTGGGGTTGACGCGACCGCCGCCGGCGGGGCCGCCGGCGAGGCGGGTGTCGACGCGCGCGCCCTTGGCGACGAGTCGACGGATGAGTTGCTCGCTGGTGATGCGGCCGTTTTCGGGCGGAATGGGGTCGCCCTCGTCTTCGCCGATCGCGGGCTTGCGAATCCAGGTGATGATGTGGAGGGGGGTGTAGCCGTTGCGGAATTCGTTGGGGTCGGCGCCGAGGTCGAGGAGGAGAGAGGCGAGGTCCCAGCGGCCGTTTTCGAGGGCGAGGCTGAGGGCGGTGGAGCCTTTGGGCGGGAGTTTGCGGCGCGGGGCGACTTCGGGATTGGTCGCGTAATTGACGTCGGCGCCGGCTTGCACGAGGGCGCGGACGGTGTCGGCGTGGCCGGCGCGGGCGGCGAAGAGAAACGCGTTGAGGCCGAGATCGACGGAGGCGTGGAGGTCGGCGCCGGCGGCGAGGAGGGCGGTGACGACGGGGGCGTGGCCCTCGGCGGCGGCCCACATGAGTGCGGTCTGACCGTTGGGAAGTTTGGCGTTGGGGTCGGCTTGGCGGGCGAGGAGGGCCAGGACGGCGGGGAGTCTGCCGGTGCGGGCGGCGGTCATGAGCGGCGTCTCGCCGCCGCGGAGGGGAAGGTTGGCGTCGGCGCCGGCGTCGAGGAGGAGGGTGATGATCGCGGCGTTGCCGTTGGTGCAGGCGAGGGAAAGCGGGGTGACGCCGTAGCGGTTGGCGGCGGAGGGATCGGCCTTGGTGGCGAGGAGGAGTTTGACGGTGGCGACGTCGTCGCGGTGCACGGCCCGGTGGAGGGCGGTCATGCCTTCGGGTTGGGCGGCGGTGGGCGCGGTGGGCACGGCGGCGGAGGCGACGGACGTGAGCGAGGCGACGGCGAGGAGGAGCGAACTACAAAGAAGCAAAGAAGGGGAGAAAGGCCGGAGCGGGGTTTGGCCCGGTTGGACGGAAGCGATGGGGTTCATAAAAGGGGCAACATGCCGGCGTTTATTTTTCTAGCCGATAATGCCAGTAACGGGGGTGCCGGCTGTGATGTTTTACAGCGAGAATGCGAAGGTAGTCGGATAAAACGCGGTAGTAGATGGCGAACGGGAAGCGGCGCAAAAGATAGCGGCGGACATCGGCCTCTATCGGTTTCCATCGTTCGGGAGCCGATACGATGTCGGCAATTGCAAGATCGAAGGCGTCGAGAAACCGGGCTCCGAGTGCGGGCACTCGGCCCTCGTAAAATCGGGCGGCTTCGGTGAGTTCCGCTTCCGCATCGGGATGGTGAATTACGCGCATCCGATGGCGCCGCGCGCGGCACGCATGACCTCGTCGTGAGGGCGGCCGGTGACGGCACCGGATGAGAGTTCGGCGTCACGGCGAACGGCTTCGCGGAGCGCGGGCTCTTCGCTGACGTCGGGCAACGCGGCGTTGATGCTCTGCCAGAGTTCCTGGGCTAACGAGACGCGCTCGGCCAGAGGCAGGGACATAGCGGCGGCGGTGAGTTCAGCGTTGGACATGATCGAGAAATTGCGGGTCGAGTCGCGCGGGTCAAACTAGGGAGCCGTGAAACCGGGTGAGGGCGGACGTGAGCGAGGTAGAGGCAAGGAGGAGTGAACTACAAAGAAGCAAAGAATGGGAGAAAGGCCGGTGCGGGGTTTGGCTCGGTTGGACGGAAGCGATGGGGTTCTTTGCAAGTGAGGGGAGTTGCGCAAGAGACAAGGCGAAGGAAGGGATGGCCGCAAAAGGCGCAAAAAATGTTAGCGAGATAGAAGCTCTTCAGGCGCCTAGAGGCGCGCGGGAGATGAGCGTCGGCCGGACGGGGATTTTGGTGGTTTTTGTGGCGAGGGGGGCTCGGGGCCTTCGGCTGGTGCTGATGGCCGAGGCGAGGTGGCGCGCCGGCGAGCGGCGGCCCTACGGTAGGACTATACGGTGAGCGGCTGGAAGAGGTCGGTGATCTTGCCGTTGCTGTCGCCGAAGGCGTCGATCTTTACGCCGACTTTGTCGAGGAGGGTGAGGTGGAGGTTCGCGAGGGGGACGGGATCTTTATAGCGGATGTGGCGGTTGCCTTTCATGCCGCCGGCGGCGCCGCCCGAGACGAGGACGGGAAGATTCGTGTGGTCGTGGACGTTGGGGTTGCCGATGCCGCTGCCGTAGAGGAGGAGCGAGTGGTCGAGGAGGGTGCCGTTGCCTTCGGGGGTGGCTTTGAGGCGTTCGAGGAAGTAGGCGAAGAGCGAGACGTGGTAGGCGTTGATCTTGGCCATGCGCGCGATCTTTTCAGGGTCGTTGCCGTGGTGGGAGAGCGGGTGGTGCGGGTCGGCGACGCCGGTCTCGGCGACGTAGGTGCGGTTGCTGGTCTCGCGGGCGAGTTGGAAGGTGGTGATGCGCGTGATGTCGCCCTGCATGGCGAGGACTTGGAGGTCGAACATGAGCTTGGCGTGCTCGTGGTAGGAGGCGGGGACGCCGAGGGGGCGCTCGAGGTCGGGCGGGAGCGTGGTCGTGGCGACGTCGGCCTCGGCTTGTTGGATACGGCGTTCGACTTCGCGGACGGTGTCGAGGTAGTCGGCGAGTTTGGCGCGGTCGGCGGCGCCGAGTTTTTGTTTCAGGCTGGTGAGGTCGTCGGTGATGAAGTCGAGGAGGCTGGCGCGTTTGCGGAGGGCGGCGCGGCGTTCGGCGAGGGAGCCGCCTTCGCCGAAAAGGCGTTCGAAGACGATGCGCGGGTGGGCTTCGGAGGGGAGGGGCGTGGTGGGCGAGGACCAAGAGAGGTTATTTTGGTAAACGCAGGCGTAACCGTTGTCGCACTGGCCGGTGGTCTGGAGCATGTCCATCGAGAGTTCGAGGGACGGGAGTTGGGTGGCGCGGCCGATCTGTTGCGCGGCAATTTGGTCGGCGGTGGTGGCGAGGTAGTAGTCGGAGCTCTCGGTGTGCTTGGCTTTGGCGGCGCTGAGGAAGGAGGAATTCGAGGTGGCGTGGGAGCCGGGGTAGGCGTTGCGGAGTTCGAGATTCGTAAAGGCGGTGATGTGGTCGCGGTGCGGGGCGAGCGACGCGAGGATGGGCGAGAGTTCGTCGAGGCGGCCGTCGGTGCCGCCGGGCGTCCAGCGGGATTGGTCGCTGCCCATGGGCATGAAGACGTAGCCGAGACGCTTGACGGGGAGGGCGGCGGTCTTGGTCGCGGCGGTGGCGGCCGGGATCATCGCGTCGAGGAGCGGGAGGGCGAGGGTGGCGCCCATGCCGCGGAGGAAGGTGCGGCGGGGGAGGGACTGGCGGGTGAGGAAGGAACTCATGGGAGGGGAGGACGGAGAAAGGTTTGGGGTTTTGGGTCGGGGATTTTGGGTTCGGAGGGACGAAACGGCGACGGGTTTGCTAAGGGGTGGATGCGAGGGTAGGAGCGGGGGCGGTGCGGCGCATTTGGAACGGGGGGCTTTTGACGATGCCGAGGATCAGGGAGGAGAAGCGGTAATTGTCGGTGGCGGCATCGCGGAGGATAGCGCGGACGGCGGGGGCGTCGGCGGGGCGGACGCCGCGGCCGAGGGCGAAGACCATGAGTTTCTCGGTGAGGGTGCCGGCGAAGAGTTCGGGGCGGGCGAGGAGGGCGCGTTCGAGGCCGGCGACGCCGGTGAAGACGCTGCCGTCGCTGAAACCGCCGGCGGCGTCCACAGGGCGATAATCTTCGGCGGTGCGCCAGCGGCCGACGGCATCGAAGTTTTCGAGGGCGAAGCCGACGGGGTCCATGAGGTTGTGGCAACTGGCGCAGACGGGGTTGGCGCGGTGGGCGGCGAGGCGCTCGCGCATGGGGAGGGATTCGGCGACGTGGGCATCGAGCGAGGGGACGTCGGGCGGGGGCGGGGGCGTGGGTTCGCCGGCGAGGTTGGCGAGGATCCAGTGGCCGCGGATCACGGGGGAAGTGCGGGTGGCGTAGGAGGTGACGGTGAGGATGCTGCCCTGGCGGAGGAGGCCGCCGCGCTGGCGGTCGGGTTCGCCGGCGAAGGAGACGCGGCGGAAGTGACTGCCGTAGACGAAGGGGATGCCGTAGTGTTTCGCGAGGCGCTCGTTGAGGAACGTGTAGTCGGCGGCGAGGAGATCGGTGACGGGACGGTCTTCGCGGAAGATGCTCGCGACGAAAAGTTCGGTCTCGGTGCGGAGGCCTTGGCGGACGTTGTCGTCGAAATCGACGAAGCGGCGAACGTCGGGCGCGGCGGATTCGAGACCGCGGAGGTGGAGTCATTGCACGGCGAAATTGGTGACGAGGTTTTGCGCGCGGTGGTCGGCCAACATCCGGCGGACTTGGGCCTCGAGGAGGGCGGGATTTGCGAGATCGCCGCGGGCGGCGGCGGCGAGGAGCGGGTCGTCGGGCAGGCTGCTCCAGAGGAAGAACGCGAGGCGCGAGGCGAGCTCGAGGTCGGTGATGCGGTAGGCGGCGCCGGGGGCGAGGCCGGCGGGATCGGATTCGATGCGGAGGAGAAATTGCGGGCTGACGAGGATGGCGGCGAGAGCACCCTCGATGCCCGCATCTAAGCCCGCTTGCGCGGGGGAGCGGGAAGTTGAAGAGGGGAAGTTTAAGGAAGAGGAGGAACGGGAGGCGAGGAAGTCGGCCTGGGCTTCGCGGAAAAACCGGAGGGGGCGCGCGAGGTCGGCGTCGGTGACGGGGCGGCGGTAGGCGCGGCGGAGGAGCGGGGTGAGGATTTCGCGGGCGCGGGCCTCGTCGGTGCGGACATCGGAGTTGTCGCCGAAGATTGCGCGGCGGCTGGGGGTGTCGCCGGGGCCGGCGACGTCGAAAGGGCCGGTGATCGACGTCTGGAAAAGCGCGGGCGCGGTGCGCGGGTGGCGGTGCATGTTGAACCGCGCGAGGAAAGGCTGGCGCTCGGTCTCGATGAGCGCGGTGGGGTTTTTGATGAAGGTGACGCCGAGGCTGCGGGGGCCGGCTTTGACGGGGATGCGGAATTTCAGGTGGGCGTCGACGCCCTCGGCGTTTTTGTCCGCGCCGGGGGGCTTGACGGTGGCGAGGCCAACGCGCTCGCCGTCGAGGAGGATCTCGATTTCGTGGGGTTGGCGGAGGCCCTCGACCTGCTCGTTGCGGTCGCGGGCGAGGCGGACCTGAATCTCGTAAACGCCGTCGAGCGGAAAGGTGTAGGGGAAGAGCGCGCCGCCGCGGGTGCCGAAGGGCAGGCCCTCGACGTGGCCCTCCTGGGTGAGATCGGGCTTGAGGCGGAAGGTGTCGCCGCCGGGAACTTTGCGCGGGGTGCCGACGGCGAGGCGGGCGATTTTCTGGGCGGCTGAGACGTAGCGGTCGACGAGGGTGGGCGAGAGGTTGCCGACGGTGACGTTGTCAAAACCCAAGGCGGGTTCGTCGTTGGGGAGGAGAGCGGTGGCGTCGATGTCGAGGGCGAGGAGATCGCGGATCGCGTTTTGATACTCGGTGCGGTTGAGGCGGCGGAGGGAATCGGTGCGGCCCGGGTCGGGTGCGGTTGAGGCGGCGGCGTCGAGGCGGGTGGCGAGGTGGGCGATGAGGGCGTTGTAGTCGGCCTCGGGGGGGCGGTCCTCGTCCACGGGCGGCATCTGGCGGTGAGTGAGTTTTTTGAGGACGCGTTCCCAAACGTCGGCGTGGGCGGCGGGATTGGCGGGGTCGAGGCCCTCGAGGGAGAGGTCGGCCTTATGGATGCTGTCGTCGTGGCAATCGAGACAGTAGCGGGTGACGAAGGCGGAGGACACGCCCGGGGTCGGGGCGGCGGCGAAGCCGGGGTGGGCGAGCCCGAAAAGCGCGGGACCGAGGACGAGGGCAAGACGGAGTGTGGCGGGTAAAAAAGACACGGGGTAGGAGGTTCAACCTGCACAGGAGGCGGGTGACGGCAATGACGCAGGCGGTGGGAGAAAGACGGGAAAAACTTTGCGAATGTTCGTCGATGGGAAAACGCGCGTGACGGTGGCGGCGCGGAATACGACCGGGCTGGGCGCGGACCGCCTGGAAGGGGGGACTATGAACTCGGAG